>JAYVXK010000750.1:0-4885 GCA_043785265.1 Myxococcales bacterium
CGCAAGTGCTCTGCAAAAAAATCGGCGGCGGTCGCGTCGCCGCGATGGAGATTCTCCTCGCCAACTCGGCAGTCGGGTCTCTCATCCGCGAGGGCAAGACATTCCAAATCCCGAGCGTCATGCAGACGTCGCGAGGTTCGGGCATGGTCACCATGAACGACTCACTGTTGCAGCTCGTGCAAAAGAAACTCGTCGAACCAAAAGAGGCTTACATCAAAGCGGTCGACAAGAACGGCCTCATGATGATGTTCAAAAACGCCGGCATCCCGTCACCCACTTGAGACCATGACGACCGAAACTAATAGGCTCGCCTCATGTTGATTGTCTGTGACTCTTGCGCGCGTCACGTAAAAAAAGGCGCAGAAGACTGCCTGTTTTGCGGGGCCGTTCTGATCGGCAGGTCCGCGAGACCCGACATGGGTGTGACCCGCATGCGTGCGTTGGTGTTCGGCGCTCTGACTGCGGCGAGCGCAGCAGCGTGCACGCCGCAGCCCACGGCATCCATGTACGGTGCCCCTCCCGTACCCGTCGAACCAGTCGACGCCGCGGCTCCCGATGCGCCCGTGACACCCGCACCGATCGTGACCGCGTACGGCGTCGCACCCATGCCTGATCCGCCAAAGCGCGATCACTAACCGCCCACGGCCGGCCCACCGGTTCCGCGGCTCGCTGCGACGGCGATCGTTGCGGCGACGTCAGCGCTTCGTCTTCGCGACCGACGCGGCTCCCTGACCAAACACGGGCCGGCGCTTCTCCAAGAACGCTCGTGCTCCTTCAATCATGTCGTCGCTCCCGATCACGGTTGCGCCTGTTTCGGCCTCGGTCCGGAGTCCTTCGTCGAGCGGCTGCCCCCACCCCAGCATCGCGGCCTTCTTGTCTGCGCGCATAGCGCCTTGAGGCAACGCGCAGAGTGTTCGTGCGAGTTCTTGTGCGCGCGCCAAACAGGTTCCAGTCGCGACCACTTCGTTCGCAAGACCCATGCTGCGTGCTTCTGCAGCGTTGATCGATCGCCCCGTGAGGATGAGTTCGAGCGCGTGTCCCATCCCGACGATGCGCGGCAAGCGTTGAGTCCCGCCGTCGACCAGCGGCACGTTCCACCGCCTGCATGCCACGCCCATCTCAGCGTGTTCCTCCACGATGCGAATGTCGCCCAGACACATCAACTCGAGGCCGCCGGCGAGAGCGAAGCCGTTCACCGCGCACACGATCGGTTTGAAGATGTCGGTCTGCCGCGTGTACCCGAGGTATCCCGGTCCCGAGTGCACGAACGCGTCACGCGCTTCTGGAGAGGCGGCGATGCCAGGCCCGAGGTGCTCGAGGTCTCCAAGGTCCGCTCCTGCAGAGAACGCCTGACTGCCAGCACCCGTGAGAATCGCCACCCAGAGGTCATCGTCGTCGCGAAAGTGAATCCATGCATCATGCAACAATCGCGCGGTCTCGGCGTCCACGCAGTTGCGCTTGTCAGGTCGGTTGATGGTGATGACAAAGGTGTTGTCGACGGTCTCGGTGATCACTTTGCTCATGGCCGGACGAGCATACTCGGGTTACACCAATCGCATGCGCCGCCTAGTTTTAGCCCTGTTGCTCACCACTGCGTTCGGGTGTTCCAAGCCGACTGGCACAACGAGCGGGCGCATCGACATCACCGCCGACGCGAACGGCTTCACACCCGCCGCAGTCAATTTGAAGAAGGGCGAGACGTCGACGCTGGTCTTCACGCGCAAGAGCGACGACACCTGCGCGAGCGCTGTCGTGTTTCCTGAACTCAACATCAAAAAAGATCTGCCGCTAAACGTCCCAGTATCGATCGACGTGCCCACCGATCAAGCACGCACCCTCAAGTTCACCTGCGGCATGGGAATGTACGAGGCGAGCATCGTGATCAAGTAACGGGAACGGAGACGGTGCGGGAGCGGGGACGGGGACGGGAGCGGGAGCGGGAACGGGAACGGCGACGGAGAGCGGAAACGGTGGCCGCGCTCAGCGAGACGACATCACCGCCCGCACGCTCGCTTCCAGAATGTCCAACAACTCTTCGAGCACGTGACTCTCGATGACCAGCGGCGGAGACACGTAGACCGTGTCGCCCAACGGTCGCAAATAGGCACCCCGCTTGCGTGCCTCTTCATACACACGCCAGCCGAGGTCTCCTGTGTAGCCGCCTTCGCCGAGGTCAGCCGCGCCGATCATTCCCATCGTGCGTGTGCGCGCAACGCCTTGAATCTTGCCCATTCGCGCGAATGCTTGCGCAATCAACGGTTGCTTGTCGCGCACTTGATCGAGCACCCTCTCCTCACGATAGATCGCCAATACTTCGCGTGCGATCGCGGCGCCGAGCGGGTTCCCACAGAACGTGTGGCCATAAAAAAACGCACGCGACTTGTCCCCACGAAAGGCATCGAACACGCGCTCGGTCGTGAGCACCGCGGCCATCGGGATCACTCCACCTGCGAAGGCTTTGCCGATGCACATGAAATCCGGAGCGATGTCTGCGTGAGCGCACGCCCACATCGGACCCGTGCGGCCGTAGCCAGTGAAGACTTCGTCGACCACCAAGAGCACGTCGTGCGCGCGGGCCAAGAGAGAGAGCTCCCGCAAGAAACGCGCGTCATACATGCGCATGCCCGCCGCGCCCTGCACCATGGGCTCGATGACCACCGCGGCGATGGTGTCGTGCTCTCGTTCGATCAAGTCTCGCATGGCCGAAAAGGCGCGCTCGTAGTCCTCGGGAAAGGGCACGTGCACGCAGTCGAACAAGACGTTGGCAAACGGTCGTCGAAAGATCTCCACTCCCCCAAGACTCGCAGCACCAATCGAGTCCCCATGAAACGCGCCGTCCAGCGCGACGAAGCGAGTCTTCTCGGGCTTGCCCAATTGCGACCACATCTGCACGCACATCTTCACGGCAGCTTCGATCGCAGTGGATCCATTGTCCGTGTAAAATACACGCGACAATCCCGCGGGAGCGAGCGCGCACAACTCCTCGGCCAGACGTGCAGCCGGCTCGTGCGCCACGCCACCAAGCGCGCAGTGATCAAGCGACTCGAGCTGTCGCGCGATCGCAGACACGATGCGCGGATGCCGATGCCCGAGAGCGCTCGTGTACCAGGATGCATTGCCGTCGATCAGGCGCGCACCGTTTTCGTCCCATAAAAATGGGCCTTCTGCGCGCGCGACTACGATCGGATCGATCGCCGCGTAGGCATCCATCGCCGTGTAGGGATGCCAAACATGAAGTTTGTCGAGCCGAACGATCTCTGCGCGATCGGCACTCATGTGCGCGCCTACTTCTTGGCGCCCGCGTCCTTTGCAGGAGCAGGGGTCGGCTTCGCGCCAGCGTCTACCGCGGGAGCGCCAGCATCGGGCGCGCCCATGTTCATCGCCGGCATCGGGTCGGCGGGCGCGTCGCGATTGATCGTGATCGTACGCGTCGTCGAGTTCCACGGGCCGGGCAACAACTTCGCGTCCGCTCCGTTCAACTCACACTTGATCGTGTAGGTGCCGTTCTGCAGGTTGTCCAAGTAGTAAGGGTTGCCAAACTTCTCGACCTTCGCCTCGAGGGCTTTGTCGATGCCAGGTCCGGTCACGGTGATGTGCACGTTCTCTTTGCCTTCTGCGAGCGTCACATTGGCAACTTGGAAATCCACCAGAACATGGCTCCCCGTGTCGCCTTTGTATTCGCCCTTCGGACGGCTGTAGATGAGCATCGGCTTTTTGAGGTCGGTCTTTACGTCCCCCTTTTTGCCCACGAAAAAGCTCATCATGGTGATGGCGTCTTTGGTTTTCACCGACTCGTGATTCATGCGGCTCGCGAACGCGACGAGCGTGTGCTCGCCCTCGGACAACGCTTCGCCGCCAGTGAGGTCTGCGAGTTTCACGCTCGCCTTGGTGTCGTAGATCGGCTTGTACGGCTTGTTGTCGAGGATCAAGTGAACATGCGAACTGCCGGTCGCTGTCTGCCAATTTTTCACGTCGAGCTTCACCATGAAATCGCCGGCTTTGTCTGCCGGAACAATCTGCCCGCTCGTTGGCGCGGCGATCTTCACGATCGGCAACGGCGGAACGATGTCAGGACTCGAGCTTCCCATCACGAGCAAGACTGCAGGTGGTGCAGGCGGTGGCGCTCCCGCGTCGACCACGGCTGCCGTCACCGAAGCGCTCGGCGGAACACGTGGCGCGGGCGCCGGTGGTGGTGGCGGCAGGTTGTCGTTTCCACCGCCGCAAGCGATCGGCAACAGCGGCAAGGCGAGAGCAAGAGCGAGGATCGTGAGTGAACGGGCTTTCATGAGGCGCGCAGCATCGTGCGATCCGCCGCGCTTCGCAAGCAAAATAACGTGTAAACTGCAGCTAATCGCCCGATGCCTTGCCAGGCGTCACATGTTTAGTTTGTTTGGCGTCGTCGGCATCGTCAGCTTGAAATCGCCTGCGCTCGAGTTGTTGTTCACGCCATTCGGAATGCGCGAAGCCGATTGATTCGATGCTGGCCCTGGAGCCGCAGGGCCGGAAGGTGGTCTGCAAAACGGATGGGAAGTGGTCGTGATCGTGCCATAGGCCACACTGTCCGTTGGCGCGGACGCACCTGGCGCAAACAAGCCAACGCCACCACCATTTTTGCTCAACACGCCGTTGAGACCGTTACCGAAACGACCGATGACGGTGCCCTGAAATTGCTGTCCGCCAACGACCGCATAGCCTTTGCCCGCGATTTGATCACCAGGTTGACCCGTCCACACAGCGCTCGCGCCGCTGCCTGTTGCGGAGCTGTACTGAATCGTCCACGCGTTGAGGACGACTGTGCAGTCGCCTGTGTTGAACAACTCGACGAACTCGTCCGATGGTCCGAACGAGCCTTCGGATTGCAGTTCGTTCACGAGCAGCGTGGCGT
>JAYVXK010000751.1:0-4879 GCA_043785265.1 Myxococcales bacterium
AAAGGCGTCGTTGCCCACGTAACGTTCGAGCATGCGCAACACGGCCGCGCCCTTTTGATACGTGATGCCATCGAACGACTCCATCGCTTCTTCGGACGACGCAACCGGTTGCCTGATCGCGCGCGCGCTCGCGAGCCCATCGGCGTCCTTGACGCGCTCTGCGCTGACGGTTGCTTCTTCGTCGGCGTGAAAATCGTGATCGAATTCGCCCATGACCTTGGTCTGCATCCACGTGGCGAAGCCCTCGTTCAGCCACACGTCATCCCACCACTGCATCGTGACGAGATCGCCGAACCACTGATGCGCCAGCTCGTGCGCGATCACACTCGCTTCACCTCTGCGAGCTCGCACCGAAGGCTTGTCTCCGAGCAAGAGCAGCTCTTCGCGAAACGTCACGAGTCCTGCGTTCTCCATCGCGCCCGCTCCGAAGTTCGGAACCGCGACGATGTCGAGTTTGTCGTACGGATAACGGATGCCAAAATACTTCTCGAGGATCGCGAGCACTTTCGCGGTTACGTCGAGCGAGGCCTTTCCGAGGCTGGATTTGCCTTTCGTCGTGATGAGTCGAATCGGTGTGGGCGCCGTCTGACCGGTCGAAATGTCCAAGTCTCCGACCGCAAGCGCGACGAGGTACGTGGGCAGCGGCGGCGTCGTTGCAAATCGAAAAGTCGTCACGCCCGAGTCGGTGACGTGTCCGCTTTCAGGTCCGTTCGACACGGCCGTCATGCCGGCAGGGACCGTCACTGAGATGTCGAATGCCGTTTTGAAACCTGGTTCGTCGAAGCATGGGAACGCCCGCCGCGCGTCCGTGGACTCGAACTGCGTGAACGCGTAGTCGCTCGCGCCATCGTGGACGCGATACAAACCAGAGAGCGTGTCTGCGAACGGCGCGTCGTAGAAGATCTCGATGGTCGCTCGTCCGGCGATAGGGTGCGGAACAGAGAGCACGATCTGATCGGCCTCATGCGCACCGGGTGAGGTTCGCACCGTGACCACCGCATCCATCGATGCGCCTTGGAGGTATGTGTCGGCTGTCTTGACGCTCGCCCTAGAAACACGCGGCCCGCGCGCGTGCAGCACGACATGAGAGGTCGGGGCGGTCACGTCGACGAGGATCGTGACCTTGCCACCGAACGTAGGCTTGTTGGGGTCGATGTTGAGCTCGAGCGAGTAGCGGCGAGGCACGACGTTGTTGGGCAGGCGCGGCGTGGCATCGAGGAGAGCCTCGGGAGGTGCAAGTGACGCGACACCAGCTGGCAACAACGGCGGACGAACCCGAACCGGCTCTGCTGCGGGGGCGCACGAGAGCGCGAGCGCAAGGACCAAAAAGCTACGACGCATCGGGCGACTATCGTCGCGTCGACGTTGGCAATCAAGCGATCAGATCTAGCGCGTCAGACGGCCATCGCGAGATCAACACGCGTGAGCGACGGCGGCGGCAACGGCACGATAGAAGGAGCCTGTTTGCGGTGCGCGCTGCTTGCGATGCGCTCCGGAACGAACGCGAACGATGGCGAAGTCACTGCGACTGATGACCGGCTGTTGGACCAGAGCAGCGCGCGTGCGTTGGGCTTCCACTGCGACGAAACCACGCGGGTGCCTCTTTCGAGAGTGACCCACCCAACCAAAGACATGCCGACGAGAGCCTTCGCGCACTTGCCGCCGATGCGATCTTCTGCGCGTACGACCACGCCATCTTTGAGCGTAATGACCGAGCGCCTTGCTTCGACGCGATGCTCACCCGTAAACACCGGCAACTCACGATTGCTCGCCGAGAGCCGAATACGCGGAAGCATGTCAGCGAGCCACGTGTGAAGGTCGTTCATTGATTGCTCCATCAAGGGTTATCCTACCTGTACTCACCTAGAGCACGCGGCGTGCCGTCCCAAAACGAAGGCATTTCAGCCAGAAACCCGTGGGGCGACCCCGAGAAATATCCAGCGCTGGAGGCTTTACGATCCAGCCACGTCGAGTGATCGGCGGCCTTCGCGACCCCAATAAAGCGTCTCGAGCAGCTTGTGATTGTGCACGATCGGCTTGTCGAACTTGCCGAGTCGCATGCCTTTCAAGTCGAACGGCGTGTGTTGCACCGTGGGAATGAACCGGGCATCGTCGCGCACCTCGAGCAACGCGAGCAAGCGCGCGAGCGGAGCGAAGGCTCGCTCCAGGGGAGCGCCAAGCGCAGTGTCGAGGCTCGCGAACACGAACGTGTGCAGCCATGTGGTCGTCGCCGTTTCCGGGACGAAGTAGATCGGACTCATGATGCGCGGCGGTCTCTTGGCGTCCGTGTGTGGATCGCGCCAGTGAGTTCGATAGATTGTGTGGACAGGATCGAACCTCGTCACCCAATCGTTGTGGAACACGTCGCCGGGACGCAAACCAAAGAGGCGAGTCACGCGGCTCGGGCGCTGCGGCGCGTGGTAGTGCACACGCGTGCAATCGGGCTCGTTTTGGGCTGAAAACTCGATCTTGTCGGCGTCAACATCCAACCAACCGAGGCGCGTGTGCACAAAAGGCGTGTGCTCGTCCTCGCTGAAATTGTCGAATGCCACATGCAGCGGGGCGTCGAAGTGAGTCGCAAACGATCCGCAAAATCGATAGCCCTCGACATCCCACGAAGGCATCGCACTCCACGGCACATTCGGCGCAGCCATCCAGATGTAACCGTGGCGCTCGACGACCTGCATTGCGGCGACATCGCACTTGCCTAACGACGGCTGTGATGGACTCGCTCCACGACCGTCGCGATCGAAATGCCACCCGTGGTACGCGCAGGCAAGTCGACCGTCTGCGCGGACGCGTCCACGCGATAGCGGCGCAAAGCGGTGCGGACAACGATCGACGAGCGCGCCCACGCGACCCGAGTGATCGCGAAACAAGGCATAATCCTGCCCCGCGAGGGTCACTCGGGCGGGCTGCTTGCGGAGCGCAACGCTTGGCAGCATCGGGTGGAAGAACCGCGACGAGACGTCCGTCAAGCTTGCCCCTTGGCGTCCAGCTTGATCACCACCATTTCGAGTTCGAGCACGTCCTTCATCACTGACGCGCGCTCGTCTTCGCTCGGGGGCGTAGTGCTCCAGTTGTGGACGATGCGTTCGAATTTGGCGGCACTTCGGCGCAGATCGCGGACCTCTTCGGTCATCGCGGCGTCCGCCAAACGTGCGACGATGTCGTCCAGCGCAACGCGGACGATGTCGAGGCGCGTCGACTTTGCAGGCTCCACGAACAAAGAGGATAGCCTCGTTTTTGGCGGCACGCGAGTCGCCCGCGTGACGGACGCAAAAAGAGTCATAATGACTCTAACAGCGTATTGACAACTCTTTCTCGCGGAAGCACCCTCTTTTCAGGACGATCATGAGACCCTCTCTTCTCGCGACCGATGGGTACAAGCTCAGCATGGCAGAGGCGGGTTGGCCGCTTCGCCGGGAGACTTTTTACTACACGCACCGGCGGGGTGGCGTGCAACTGCTGCCGTTCGATGCTGGCGAGCTCGTGCGTGCGATGTTGCCTGCCATCGCGGCGGGAGACGACGAGTATCTGACCAGCGTCGACTACGAGATGGGTGGTGGCTTCAAGTCCGCCATTGCGATTGGCGAAGTCGAGGTGCAGGCGCTGGCGAAGGGCGCCTGGTTTCTGCCGCGAGAGCCCATCATCTCCATCACGGGTCCTTCGGCATTGGCCTCGTGGCTCGAACCGCTTTTGCTTCAATTCAACTACCGCATTCAAGTCGCCACGCTCGCCGAACGAGATCCAGCAGCTCTGGCACGCGCGGTCGCGGTGGTGGCGTGCAAGCGCGAGCGTGAAATCGTCGGCGAGACTCTCGAGGCCATTGGCGTGCAGGCTCCAGCCATGCGAGTCGACGCAGACGCCTATTATTCTGGGGTTTTGGCTCGCGCAAAAGAACTCGTCGCGATCGCGGGATCGGCGGACCGTCTGTTCGAAGTCGGCCTGCGCTCCGCGACTTGCGTCGAACAACACATCGCGGCGCTCGAAGCGGTGAAAGAGGCGGGCATCACGCGAACGAGTCATGTCGCCGGCGCACGAGCGCTTGGCATGTCGCCCATCGGCACCATGGGCCACGAGCACGTGCAGCGTTTCGGATCGGACCGCGAAGCGTTTCGCGCGATGCGCGATCGACGTCCTGCGCGATCGAGTTACCTGCTCGACACCTTCGATGCGATGACGTCCGGCATCCCTGCAGCGCTCGCGCTCATCGCCGAAGCGCCAACGCGACGCGACTCGGTTCGCTACGACTCGGGCGATCAAATCGAACAAATGCGCCATCTGCACGAGGCCGCACGCGCCCAAGGTCTGTCACCCGTGCACATCCTCGAAGATGGCTACGATGCCGCTCGAACACGCAAAATGGAAGCGTTTCGTGAGAGTCTCGGGCTCGGCGGGAGCGACGTTTTTTACGGCTACGGTGGCTATCTCGTGTCTCATGGCGAACTCACGCGCGATCGCGTCGCCGCGGTCTACAAACTCTCGCAGACGGATCACCTGCCCGTGATGAAGTTTGCAGGGCTCACGGCGACGGGCAAGCGAAGTGTGCCGGGCAGGCCCGTCGTGCATCGGCGCGTGCGCGGGGATGGCCCGATGGGGGTGATCGCTCAAGACAGTGAACGCGTCGCAGATGGCTACGTCCGTCTCACGGGGAGCCCAGAGATCCTCACGCTGTCAGAAGACGGTCCGGTCGTCTCGAGCCCGGCGACTCGCGAACTCGAAGCGGATTGTGAGAGGAGGATGCACTGATGTCGTTGCCTAGTTTCGTCCGACCGACTGATGTCTCGAGTCTCTACTTGGAGCGCGCAGAAATCGTTTCAAGCGAAGCGCGCATGTGGGCGAAGAGCAAGAGCATCAAGCCTGCCTCCGAGGACAA
>JAYVXK010000752.1:0-15084 GCA_043785265.1 Myxococcales bacterium
TGGCGCGTGAAGGCGAGTGAGGCCTACTTGATCGTCCGCGCGGGTGGCGCTCTCGAGACCAGCGAGCACACTCTGCTGCTCCGCGAGTTCATCACCGCCGCAAAGCAACGCACGGTGCGCCCCATCGACAATGTTCGTGTCGTGCTCGTCGGGAGCTTCTGCGAACAACCTCCGTTCGCGTTGATTCGCGCGCTCGAGAAGAGCGGCTGCGACATCGTCGACGATGACTTCCAACTCGGGATGCGCATGATCGATGGACCCATCGAGATCGCAAAAGGGGAAGATCCCCTCGACGCTCTCGCTCGTGCCTACCTCGAGAAGGGCCAGGAGACTGCGTCGCGCTACATTGGCGATCTGATCAAGGGGGCGTCTCTCATTCGTCGCGTGAAGGAGTGCAACGCCGATGGAGTCATCTTCGCGGCTGCTTCGTTTTGCGACCCAGCCCTTCTCGATCAACCCATGATCGAAGCCGCGCTCACCAAGGCAAGCGTGCCGCACACGAGTTTCAAGTTCGCAGAAAACTTGGGTCAGTTCAGCGTGATTCGCGAGCAAGCCGGCGCATTCAGCGACGCGGTGAAGCTCTGGGGAGCTGCATCATGAGCGAGCAAGTCGACAGTCACGACCAGAAGGACAAGAGCCAGCAAACACAAAAGCGCATGATCGCAGAGCACTTCGACAAGCTCGCGCGCGCGAAAGAAGATGGAAAGAAGGTCGTCTATACGTTCGTCCCAGGCAATGTCACAGAGTTGCTCAGCGCGCTCGACCTGCTCCCAGTGTTGCCCGAGATCAACGCACTCCAAAGCGGCATGCGCAAACGCTCGGCTGGGTACATCGCCGAGGCCGAGAAGGCTGGGCACTCGGAGGACGTGTGCACCTATGTGAAGTGCGATGTCGGCATGCTCAAGAGCGGCAACATCGGACCGACCGGCACCAAGTTACCCGATCCCGATCTCTTGCTGCTCTCGTACACGGGCTGCTTCACGTTCCTGAAGTGGTTCGAGATCCTCAAGCAAGAATACAACTGCCCCATCGTGATGCTCCACGTGCCCTACCAGACCGAGGGCAACATCACCCCCGAGATGCGCGAGTACGTGACGGCGCAACTGGAGCGCAATGTCATCCCTGCGCTCGAGAAAGTGGCAGGAAAGAAGCTCGATCGCGACGCGCTCGCGCACCGGATGCAACTCTCCGCAAAAGCCGAAGAGGATCTCGTCGCGGTGTGGGAGTCGGCCAGGCACAGACCTTCCCCCATCGACGGCTACTTCGGTGGCGTCTACTACGTCGGCCCGATCTTCTCGTCGTTCCGCGGGAGCGAAGACGCCGTCACCTACTATCGCGAGCTTCGCGAAGAGGTCGAGCAGCGCGTGCGCGAGGGCCGCGGACCCATGACGCCGGACGGTGAGCAGAAGCAGGAGAAGTATAGGCTGGTCGTCGAGGGCCCGCCGAACTGGACTTCCTTTCACGACTTCTGGCGCATGTTCAGCAAGGAAGGGGCGACCGTCGTGTCGAGCACGTACACGCGTGTGGGCGGTCTCTACGACACTGGGTTTCGCCACGACTACCGGCGACCGATCGACAGCCTCGCGGACTACTGCCTGGGTTGTTACACCAACCTCGGCTTGCCCACGCGTCTTGATCTTCTCGAGCGGTACATCAAGGACTACCAGGCTGATGGATTTTTGATCAACAGCGTCAAGTCGTGCAACTCCTTCAGTGTCGGGCAGCTTCTCATGCTGCGCAAATTGGAGGAGCGCACGGGCGTGCCGGGTGGCTTCATCGAGTCGGATCTCGTCGACCCGCGTTACTTCGGCAAAGCGAACATCGAAAATCGCATCCAGAGCTTTCTGCAGGTGCTTGAGGCGCGAAAAGGAAAAGGGCGGGGCGAGCCGCTGCCGAGGCGACCCGAAGGAAAGCGCGCACTGCCGATGATCGACGACCAGAAGGCAGGAGGTCTGCCGTGAGGTGCGTCCTTGGGATCGACTTGGGGTCGACGACGACGAAGGCGGTGATGATCGACGAGAGCGGTCGGACACTGGGCAAAGGCATCACCAACAGCCGCAGCAACTACGAGGTCGCGTGCGCGGTCGCTCGCATCGAGGCGCACACGGCGGCGCGATTCGACATGCTCGAGCGCGCTCTCGCTGGTGTCGACGACGCTCCCGGCGCGAAGGCTTGGCTGGTTCCGTTGCGCGAAGCCTTCAGGTTCGAGTTGTTTTTGGATGACCTCGGGGACCTGCGCACCACCATCGCGACACAGCTCGAAGCATCACGACACGCCGATAGGAAGTCGCTCGCGCCCGCGGTCACCAGTGTCCTCGACGTGGTCCAAAGGAACGCAGCCGATCTCTTCGTTGTGGGAGCACCCCGTCGGAGCGACTTCTTTCGCGACATCGCGGGCGCGCTGTTCGTAGCCGAAGCAGAGTCTCTTGCGCGCGTTGGCGTCGTCCCGTTCGAGTCGCTCGTCGCGCTGTACGATCGCGCGATCCTCGAAGTGGAGACGCGCCTTCGCCCACGCGACACCAAGAGTCTGCTCCTGCGTGCGGTCGCGCGCGTCGCGAAGTTGCCGGATGGTCAGCACCAGACAACAGCGCGGCTGCTCGAGCACGCGGTTGGCGAAGCGACCAAGGAGCCCATCGAAGAGATTGCAGTCGTGGGAACGGGATATGGGCGGCAGACTCTGCCCTTCCCAAAAGAGGCTGTTCGTAGCGAGATCCTGTGTCATGGCCGCGGGGCGCACCGGATCTTCCCAGGCACGCGCACGGTGCTCGACATCGGCGGGCAAGACACCAAGGCCATTCAAGTCGACGACCGCGGTGTGGTCACTTCCTTCCAAATGAATGATCGCTGCGCGGCGGGATGCGGACGTTACCTGGGATACATCGCCGACGAACTGGGACTCGGTTTGCACGAGCTCGGCCCGCTCGCGCTGAGCGCGAAGAAGGCCATCAAGGTCAACTCGACATGCACGGTGTTCGCCGGTGCCGAGCTGCGCGAGCGTCTGTCATTGGGCCAGCGTCGCGAGGACATCCTTGCAGGGCTACACCGCGCGATCATCTTGCGTGCGATGTCGCTCCTGGCGCGCAGCGGCGGCGTGAAGACAGAGTTCACCTTCACAGGTGGAGTTTGCAACAACGCGATGGCGACCAAGGTGCTCCGCGAGTTGGTCGATGAGAACTACGGCAAGGACATCCAGCTCAACATCCACCCAGACTCGATTTACATGGGCGCGCTCGGTGCAGGGCTCTTCGCGCTCGACGACGTTCTCGCGGGTGTCATTCCGGCACTGCCGTCCTTCGTTCGCGACACTCGCTTGGAGGCCACATGAACACCCATCTGGTGTTGACCACGCCGCAGCCTAGCTGCGGACGTGCCGTCCTCTCCGCAGGCATCGACGCGGGCTCGAGCTCCATCAAGGTGGCGGTCACCAGGAGCCGCGCTGGAAGAGACGCGGAGATTCTCTCGACTGCGGTGCAGCGCATTCGTCGACGCAATGTGTTCGACGTGGTGAAAGCGACCTTCGACGAAGCGTGCGCGACAGCCAAAATCGCGCCAAAAGACCTCTGTTACGTGGCGAGCACGGGCGACGTCGACGCAGTGTCGTTCGCGACCGGTCACTTCTACGGGATGACGACGCATGCGCGCGGTGCTCTCCACCTCCTGCCCGAAGCGCGCGCTGTGCTCGACCTTGGCGCTCTGCACGCGCGAGCGATTCGCATGGATGAGCGTGGGAAGGTCCTAGGTCATCGCATGACCAGCCAGTGCGCGAGCGGTACGGGGCAGTTTCTAGAGAACATCGCGCGGTACCTGGGGGTGCCTCTCGCGGACGTGGGGCAATTGTCGCGCGACAGCAAGCAGGTCGAGGAGGTGTCGAGTGTGTGCGCGGTGCTCGCAGAGACTGACGTCATCAACATGGTCTCGCGCGGCAGCACCACAGGCGACATCCTTCGCGGCATTCACTTGAGCATCGCGGGCAGGCTCGTGCGACTTCTGCGTGCGGCTGGGGCGGATGGTGTCGTCGCCGTGACAGGCGGACTCGCGCACGACATCGGCCTCATCGCGAGCCTGGAAGAACTGCTCGGCAAAGAGCCGACTCACTCGAAGAAGCCCATGCCCAAGCTCCAAGTGCGAACGCATCCGATGTCGATGGTCGCCGGAGCGCTCGGCGCTGCGATGCTAGGCGCGTTCAGGTACGACCAGATCGAGAGGCGCAAGGAGAAGGCTGGCGAGCAGGCCCTCAGTCTGATCTGATCACGTGCGAGCGAGGACGACAACTGCGGCGAAGTGGAGCCCACTGCCGACGAGCACAAACATGTGCCAGATCTCGTGGAAGCCAAAAACCAGTGGAAACGGGTTCGGACGCTTCGACGCATAGACGACCGCGCCGAGCGTGTAGGTCACTCCTCCGGCCAGCATCAGCACGACGGCGAGAGGGGGCAGTTGGTGGACCACGATCGTCCAGCGAACGACGACCAGCCACGCCATCGCAACATAGATCGACGTGTAAACGAGCCGCGGCGTGCGACGCCACATGATCTCGAGAGCGATCCCCGCAGCCGCGAGCGCCCAGATGACGCTCAACATCACGACGCGTGTCGTGCCTTCGAACGCGCGGTGGAAGACTGGAGTGCACGTCCCCGCGATGAGCAAGAAGATCGCGATGTGATCAACCAGCCGGAGCCGCCGCGTCACGCGCTCGCTCGCGATCACCAGGTGGTAGGTAGCGCTGGCCGCATACAGAGCGATCAGAGACAACCCGTACGCCAGGCTGGTCACCAGCCTTCCAGTCTCCGCGCGTGCAACCACGAGGAGGCACGGCACCGCGACGAGAGCGAGCGCCAGCCCAGCCAAATGGCTGAAGCCGCTGACTGGGTCTTTTACTCTGCCTCTTACTACCCCCCGCCACGCGGGTGCTGATTGCATCAAGTCGTCCTCCGCATTGGCGTCGACGGGAACATAGTCCCATCGCGCGCAGATGCGCGAGCGGTGACCGAAGCGTGACTGCACGCTTTGCGCTGTCGCGCGCGCTGGGCTTGCGCGCTGCGATCAGTATGGACCGCTGGGTTCTTCCTCAGATGCGCTGGGAGCCGGCGGCGGTACAACGACTGTGGTGACTCCAGTCGCAGTTGGCGGTGTCGTCGTGAGCGGCGGTGTTGGATTCGGTCGCGTCACGGCGACGGCGCTGGTCGACGGAGCAGCAGATGCGATAGGAAGGCTGGGAGCGCTCGCGTCCTCAGCGACACTGCTCGCCGCGCTCGCGGATGGGATGGGGAGGGTCGACGTCGCCGATGCCAAGAGCGCATCGGGTACTTCTGGCTTGGGTGCGTCCACGATACCGTGACGACCGGCGAACGCGCGGAGTGCGACCTTCCCCGGCCACACAAACCACGCACCCAACACCAACGCGACCAGCACGAAGAACGCGTAAAACCCCTTGTTGCTTGGGAGTCCTCTGACCTCTTCGTCGTCCACGAACGAGGTGCGCGTGGAGTCCTCTTTGCCACTGAGCACGTCGCGGGCGCTCCGCACGGGGCGCTTTGCTGCCTTGGTGCCAGGGCGAGATCCAGTCGTCAGACCCGAGGCGGAAGCATCCTGCCCTGCCGGCTTGGAGACGACAGTAGCCGCGAACGGAATCTCGGATGCATCCACCACACTGCGGCTCGACACGCGTTCGCCGACCTCCGCGAGCGCCTGGTTGATGCTCGCTCGTCGCTTCTCCTCCAGCTCGGGAAGGTTGGTCGCAAGAAAACCAGCCACGTCATCGGTCTGTGCGTCGAGGCCCAGCTTGACGATCGCGTTCTCGATCGCGCGTCGCATCGCAGCCGCAGTGTCAAAACGATCGTTGGGGTCTCGTGTGATCGAGTGAACGAGGATCTCGCGAATCGCATCAGGTACGTCGGCAGAGACGGTGAGCGGCTCTTTGCCAATGAGCTTGCGCACCATGTCGATGTCGCTCTCCTCTTCAAACGGGAGCGTGCCGGTGGCGAGTTCGTGCAGACAAACACCGATGGCCCAGATGTCTGCGCGCCGATCGACATTTTCGTTTTGCACCTGCTCGGGCGCCATGTAGCGGATCTTACCTTTGACGACGCCTGCTGCGGTTTCGCCCGCGCGCCGATTTCGTGCTTTCGCCACACCAAAATCGATGACCTTCACCGACCCGGCGCTCGTCACGAGGATGTTCTGAGGAGACACGTCGCGGTGAACGACCCCGAGAGTCTCGCCTTTCGCGTCTCGCAGTTCATGCGCAGCGTGCAGTCCAGCGCACGCGTCCGCGATGAGACGGAGTGTGACCCCAAGTGGCAGTGGCGTGCCTTGCTTGCGCGCGAGGCGAGACACCTTCGTCAGCGACTCGCCATCGACCCACTCCATGACGATGTACAAGATGCTTCCTTGTTCACCGAGGTCGACGATGTGCGAAACGTTCGGGTGCTCGATGCCCGAGGCGATGCGTGCTTCGTCCAAGAACATCTCCTGGAAGCGCACGTCGTCAGTCAGCTCGGTCTTGATGGTCTTGATCGCGAACAGCTTCTCGAAGCCGCGCTTTCCACGGAGCTGAGCGAGCCACACAGCTGCCATGCCGCCCGACGCGACGGGGCACAGTAGCTCGTAGCGATCCAACCGATAGCCGGGTCGCAGTGTGGGCTCTTCCTCCATGAAGATGCCATCATCGCCCCGCTTCGCTCGGACGTCGATCAGTTTGGTGATCTGATTTTTTCAAGTGACCCGCGCGACTTCGCGAGGCATGCGCCCTGTGAGCACTAGCCGCAGCATTCGAAACTCTGCCCGCGTGTGCCAGAACTGATTCTTCCACGGGGTGGTTCGGTTCGCCTCGAAGACACGGTGACTCGTTTGCGCGATCAAATAGTCAGCGAACGGTGCGGCGATCGCGAGTAGCGGCTGGCGAAAGACCACAGCGGAGACCAAGAGCGACACGCACGAGAGCGTCGCGACCGCGTGGAGTGCTTGCGTCTCGGGGCGTGTGTGCAGGCGCACGTAGTGAGGCCAGAACTCCTCGAACGTCTCCACTGCGTAGGCGTCCGCGCTCATGCCGCCTCCGCGAGCGCACGATCGAGCGCAGCCTTCGCGTCTGCGGTGCCGCTCTTGATGCGTGCATCATGCACGCGTCGAAACGAGTCCGCTCGGTCGATGAAGCGCGCGACCGCGTGTGTGTCGAGGAGCTTTGCGTGTGCGCCCAAACCGAGCACGTCGAGCCACGCGGCGTTGAGTTCTTGCTCCGGTTGGTGGCGCACCGGGACACTGAGTACAGGCTTGCCCAAGTAGATCGCTTCGGAGAGCGTCGTGAAGCCACCGTTCGAGATCACAGCGCGCGCGGACGCGAGTTCGTCGATGAAGCGTCGCTCGTCGAAAGTGCGCAGCTCGACGTTGCCGATCGTCTCGTCGCGACCCAGGCCATAAAGTACGAAGCGCACTTTCGGCATGGATGCGAGCGCGCCTAGCAAACGAGGGTCGCCTGCGGCAGTCTGGTAGACGAGCACGTGCTCTCCTTCGGTCGGTCGCGCCGCTTCGATTTCGGGACGCACCACTGGGCCGACGATGGTCGTCTTGTCCCAGCGTGGCTCGGGGAAGAAGAAGGACGTCACGATGTACTGCGAGCAACGAGGCGTCTTTGCGGTGACGAACGCGCGCGCCATGGCATACGAAGACACGGCGTCTCTCACCGTACGCGGGTGACGAAATCGGTCGAGCACATGTTGGTGATCGACCGAGACGACAGGTTTGTCCATGAGGACCCCGAGGGTCGAAGTGAAGGAGTCGAAGTCCGTCACGAACACCTCAGGATCGAGCGTGCTGATCGCGCGGATCGCCACGCTGGTGTTTCGTGCGATGGCGTGCGGCGCTCCGGCAAGCAGATCCACGATCGTGCGTGCGCGGCGGACTTCACCGCGCGCAAAGTGCATCGTCATGCCGTCGATCGGCAACACGTCGAGCCCATGACCACGCAAGACCGCGACGGCCCGACCCGAAGCGGCCAGCGTGACGTTGTGCCCTTTCGCGCGCAAGTGTTGTGCGAGCGCTCGAGCTCGCATGGTGTGTCCCAACCCACAGCCCGTCACTCCGTAGAGGATGCGCATGGAAGAATAGACGTCAGAGCCCGCGCGAAGATTCCCCGGCTCGTGTCATCGTCTCGTCAGCAGCGATGGGTCGGGTCAAGCAATCTCTTCCAGTTCCGACAATGGAATGACTTTGAGCACGCGGCGCCCACCATACGGGCCGGTCTGCGAGACCTCGACGTGCGTGGTCACTCGTGCGCGAGACAACGTGCGCAGCGTCTCGGCGTCGTCGGCGACCGCTTGACTCAACACGAGCTCGCCGACTTTTGCATTTTGCACGAGCCAGATCGCACGATGAAGTGTCTCGCCGAAGTAGTCGACGCGCGCGTCTCGTGTGAGCGCGAGGCAGCGACCACCATGCATCGCCGCGCGGATGGGAGTGCCATCGAGGTTGACGAGCACCGCGAGCGCAGCACGCAGCGCGTGGCTGGGCGAGTGGAAGACCGCGAGAAACGTATCGAGCGGACCCGGAAGTACGGTCCCCTCCTCGGCGCGGACCATCCGGCCGAACACTTCCTCGGTCAGCCTCACTGCCGCGCATGCAGCAGCGTCGCCCTTGTTGGCGAAGAGCGCGCCCTGGTCGCTGCCGTCGATGGCCAAGAACGCGAGGTGGCTGACACCCAGCAGTTCTCCGTGCGCGAACAGTTCTTGGGAGAAAAAATCTTTGAACGTGGGATGAGTGAGAGCGCGCGCGGCAGGCACCGAGTCTTCTCGGGACGAGCGCTCCTCGACACGCACGATGCGTTCGACGGGCGTGTCGTTCACCAGCCGCAAAGTCACTTCACCTTCGCGCATCACCGAAGGCATCGCGTCGATGTGCCCCTCTCGCACCACGACCTCTCCCTCGCTCTCGAAGCCAACCGGACTCGCCGCGAGCTCGCCCGACCGAGCGATGCCGACTGTGGACACCAGGTAGTCACCTTGCACGAGCGGGATCGTGATCGTGCGAGTCGCCCCAGGCTCGAGCACCGCTTGAGCAATCACATGAGGCTTGCGTGCAGGCGACCCCGCGCAGAACGTCTCGGCGGTGGTCTTGCGAACCTGGGGATGCGGACGGAACACCAGCTCGACGTCGCCACCGAGATCGCGCTCGTAGTCCACTTCGCACGCGTCGCAGTGCCCCGTCTTCCGAACAGCATGGAGCGAGGTCACCGAGTCGTGTGCCACCATGCATGTTGGGCAGACGAGGTCCCATACGAGGTCGAGCAGCCCAACTTGCGCGCCATGCAACATCAGGTCGAGCGCGACTTGCTGAGGGATGTTCCATGCTTTGGCTGCGATGAGCGGTCGCATGCGCCCCAGGTCGCGTGTTGGGGCTTGCAGCAGCGAGTCGCACAGCGCACGCACCGCCATGACGTCGAAGCCTCGCTCCATCAACGCGCCTGCACCGGCGACGACCGCGCGCCGCTGCGATTCGCTCGGAGAGTGCGGTGTCACCCAAGGTCCCGTGTTGCGCGCAAGCGAGTCGTCGAGCTCCAGGTAGACGCGATTGATGGCGCGGCGCAACCTCTGGCCGATTTCTACCAGTGTCGCCACGCGTCCGACCAAGCCGCGAGGGATCACTGCGATCTCGTGCGAGAGATCCGTCCCGCCGTCCGCGCGCGGTGTCAGCGAGACGCGGTTCCACAACGCCTCCAGCGGACCCTCCGAGTACCACCGGAACACAGAGTGCTCGCGCTCCTTCATCCATTCGAAAGGGTACTCGCGCCACTTCATCGCGAAGCCCGAAGCCTGGGCGTGACCGGTGCGCGCGGTGGTGTCTGGAGACTCCCGTACGGCGTCGACCATCACCGCGCCAAGGCCCGCAGCTTCGTTGAACCGATCCGTGTCGGAAACGAACGGCCACAAGGCAGCCGGCGACGCGCGCAGCGCCCACTGCCATTGGAACACTCGCTTGGCGTCGTCGATCTGCGGCTTGTGCGGCGGTTTCGTCGAGACATGCGACTGGTAAGGTTTGCGCGCGCTCGGCGCGTCGGTAGTCGGTGCGCGCCCATCCACGATGGCGAGAAGGGCATCGGCGAGCGGACGCGCACTCGAGAAACGCTCGCCCGGATTTTTGCGCAAGCAACGCATCACGATGCGCTCGATCTCGCTGTGCACTGGCAGGAGCTGCGATGGCGGAACTGGTTCCTCCTGCAGGATGCGATAGAGCAGCGCTGCGTGATCATCGCCGCGGAAAGGCCGCTTGCCAGTGAGCATCTCGTAGAGCAACACGCCGATCGCATGCACGTCCGTGGGAGGTCCGAGGTGCGTGCCGCCGATTTGCTCCGGTGCCATGTAGGGGGGTGACCCAGCCAAGACCACGGGCGTCTTCGCGTCCGGAGTGATCTTCATCGCGAGCCCGAAGTCGAGGACGCGACCTCGACCCTCGCGATCGATCATCACGTTGCGCGGCTTCAGATCGCGATGAATGATCCCGACCTCGTGCGCGGCTGCGACCGCACGCGCGACATCGGCTGCGACACGCACCGCACGCGCTTGCGGCAGGGGTCCGTCCTTGAGCACCACCGACAGGTCCGTGCCCTCGACGAGTTCCATCGTGTAGTAGGGAAGTCCGTCGAGCGTCTGCCCCACGTCGTGCACAGGCACCACTCCTGGATCACTCACACGCGCTGCGAGGCGGGCCTCTGCCCAGAGCGACGTGAGTTCTGTCTCTCCCTCGTTCAGGGGTAGGTCCTTTGCGCGAACCTTCAACGCTACCGATCGCTCGAGCCTGTGTTCGAACGCCTCCCAGACAACGCCCATCCCGCCGGTGCCCAGGACGCGGATCAAGTCGTATCCGGGAACGATCGGACGGTCGTCATCCACACCTGCTTGAGCGCTCGAGTCCACCTGGGAGAGTCCAGCACTGGCGATGGTTCGTTCGTCATTCGGTAAGGGTTGGGCAGTCATCGCGTGACTACTCTACCGATGTTCGATGCAGAACGTGAACACGCGCACCCTCTCCTACACCCAGCACAGCGATTTGGAGCTACTGGGAGGGGGGGAAGTCCGGTTCCTCAATTGGGTGTGACGACCACGTCGTTGATCTTGAACGCGCTCCCACCGACGGAGTACGCATAGGAAGCCCACCAGTCGACGCCCCACACGGTCACGCCGAACGTGCCGTCGCTCTTGGCACTGCGCGCGCCATTGGAGCAGGCCCCGACTCCCTTTCCGCCGCGAACGAGATCGATGCGCGCCATTTGATAGGTCGATCCGCTACCGACATCCTGCCAGCCTGTGACGGCACCCACGCAGTCGATCGTGACATCCTTGAATCCACTTCCGTCGTTGGTGCGTGTCACCACCAGAGACGTCACCGCATAGGTAGGATCCGTCATGAAGTTGTACTGCTTGATGAACTGCTGCGGCGGCAGCACGCCGACCCACTCGGGATCACCAGTCTCGCGCTGACCGTTCTCTTGTTTTTGGATCGCCCACGTTGCGTCGCCGTCGCGTCGTGTACCCCCGACTACGGTCGAGTAGCTCATGGTCTGACTCATGTAAAACGGGTGACTCTTGTCCTGACTCTTGATGCGCACCGGACCTACCACTTCGAAGTCCACGACCTCTCCCTTGGCCATGCTCGTAGGCGCGCCAGCGATGGGGGGATCGAAAGTTAGCGCAGTGTTGTCCACGACTCCTACGAAGCGATACAGGATCGACTCTTCTTGTAGATCGGCGCGACGGGTTGGGTAGGGCGCACCTACGTAGTCGAAGCCGAGCGCCGAGATAGGAGGGAGTTGCTGATGCGCCGAGTCCAGGCAGCAATATCGCGGCGTGGTGTCTGTGCCGCTGATGGGTGTCGCCTTCACGGTGGTCTTGGTCGCGATCTTGGTGGCCGTGTCGCCGCCGACTACCGCGACGGGTTTGTCGCTCGCCACGAACGTACCGCTGATGTCTTCCGCCACCTGAGGTACACGCCACGCGTGGTACTGGATGTACTCACCAGCCGAGAGCTTGATCGTCGTCGACACGTTGTGTGGAACCGCGTCAGCCATGCTCGGGGCTTCGAGATCGGTGGCCGCTTGGATCGTGACAGAAGTGTTGTCCTGCTGCGCGACGACTTGAAACCACGAGCTCTCGCTGGGCTGCGATGAGGGTTCCTTGGGCACGGCGAGTGGAGGGATCGCGACGACATAGTTCTTTCCCCACGAGGTCGTCGGCAACAGAATCTCCGCGCTTGGGAAGAAGCTCTTGGCGCCGCCGAACGGCGCGATGTCGTAAGCAGTCACTGGAGCGTCGGTGGTGATGTGGAAGGTCTTGCTCCGCGTCGGCCAAGGAACGGCACTTCCTGTCGGCTCCTCGAACGCGGCCGGTGCTGGGCACGCGAGAGGAGTCCCGAGCACCAGGTGCTTGCTCGTCGGATCGTGCGAGAGAAACACCACCGCGACTCCCAGTGCCGGGATGCCGTCGGCTGGGAGGGATGCCCACGTCGACGGATCTCCGTTGTTCGGGATGCGCGTGTACCTCGCTGGATCGCCCGCGTCGGCGCCGCCAAACGACACGTGAATTTTCGCCGGAACGTTGGCGTTGTTCGCGAGCAGCGCAGCGAAGCAGGGAGGTCGCGTGAACTCGAGGAGCAGTGGAACTGGCGCGATGACATAGTCGCATCCCGCGTAGCCCTGCTGCTTGGCGGCCTCGGTGCAGGTCGCAGTATTCGGTTTGGCGCCTCCGTCTTTGTAGCCGTTTGGATCGGTGGTGGGCGCCGCCGCGTCCGCGCCCGGTTGACCCGTTGGGTCATCGCCAAACGTGTTGCGCGCGTCGCCGCAAGCGACCATGAGCCCAAGCAATCCGACGACGATCCATTGACGCATGACTCGCTCCTCGCGGCCGCGGTTCTGCGGCTCACATCGCGCAAGATGCTGGGGCGCGAGACGATGCACTACTAAAAGGCCCTAAATGGAGCCGCTTGGACAACGCGCGCTTGGAAGCGGATCGCTCCCGTCTCCGTTCCCGTCATCTGTTCGCCATCCACTCGTCCAAAGTTTCTCCGCGCGTGCCGATTGCGAAAACCGCGCTAGGATTGCGCCTTCATGACTCGCCGCGCGGTCACCATTCTCGTTGCCGTGTCGTTGCTGCGGTGCGCGAGCGCCGATACCGACCTGCGCAAGGCGCCTTTGCCAGACGCCGACTTGATGGCTGATTCTGGCGGCGCGGACACTTCCTCGTGGGACGCGACGGTGGATGCCGGTGACGCCTCGGAGGCGAGCACGAATGGCTGCTCTTGGAGCGGCGCTCCTGGTCAGTGCATGACGGTGACTGCGTGCACTGCCATCCCCGACCACAGCTCGTTCCCCAAAACTTGCCCGGGGCCCACGACCATCGGTTGTTGCATCGATACCCCTGATGTCGGCGACAATCCGCCGATCCCGGTTGGCTACAAACTCATGCAGCAGTCACAAGTCACCAGCGCGATGACGACATGGGCGGTGACGATTCTCCACGACCCGGCGACCTACCCTATGTTCTCGACCACGACGAAAATGTTCGGCACGTTGAATGTGCTCGCGCGCGTGGAGTGGCACCCGCCGGACTTTCAGAACAACGTCGTCCATCGCGGAGTCACGCTCTACGTACCTGGCTGACGTCCTGCGTTTGGTCCGCCAAACGTGACGCTCCCGCGCCAAACGTGCGTGATACCTTGAACGCGAGTGTCCAAGAACTCTGCGACGAACAAGACTGGTGAGGTCGTCGGCGAGCGGTTTCGCATCGAGGAGCTTGCGGGCTCGGGCGGCATGGCCCGTGTCTATCGCGCACGAGACATGCGCGACGGTGGAATGGTCGCGCTCAAGATCATGTACTCCGAGACGGGCGAGTTCTTAGGTCGCTTCGAACGCGAGGCCGAAATCCTCGCCAAGCTCTCTCACCCGAGCATCGTCGGATATGTCGCGCACGGCGCCACGAGCGACGACAGCTTTTACCTCGCCATGAACTGGGTCGAGGGAGACACACTCTCGGCTCGCCTGCGCGCGAACGGACGGATGCGCGCCGACGCCGTGATCGATCTCGGCATCAAGGTGGCCGATGCGCTCGCCGCCGCGCACGAGGCCGGCGTAGTCCACCGCGACATCAAGCCGTCGAACCTCATCGTGCGTCCAGACGGCGGAGTCACGCTGCTCGATTTTGGCATCGCGCGAGTGGGGATGGTTTCGTCCGCACTCACGCAGCCTGGTTTGCTCGTTGGCACTCCTGGCTACATCTCCCCTGAGCAAGCGCGCGGTGAAGCGACTGTGGCCGCGAGCACGGATCAGTTCTCTCTCGGATGCGTGCTCTATGCCTGTTTGACAGGTCGTCCGCCGTTCCGCGGCGACGATCTCGTCGCGGTGCTCGCCAAGATTCTCTTCCAGGCGACGCCGCGCGCTCGCGACGAGTGGCGAGAGACACCAGCCGAACTCGACGATGTCGTCGCGCAGCTCATGGCAAAAGACCCGCAAGAGCGGTATTCCGATTGCCACGCGGTCATGCGCGCTCTCGACAAGGCGCGCGCGTTCGGCGTCGACTTGGGCACTGCGCCAACCATCATCGGTATCTCGAAACGCGAAGCGAGACTCTGCGCGATGGTGTTGGTCGGCGATCACGAGGATGGACTTGGCATCGACGGCGCGACCGACATCGCTTCACGCTTTGGTGGTGCGCTCGAGCGGCTCGCAAACGGTGCGCTTGCAGTTCGATGGATCGAAGCAGCCAGCGCGACCGAACGTGCAGTCGCTGCGGCGCGATGTGCGCTCATGCTCCGCGAACGCGTGCCGAATGCGCCTGTGTCTCTCGCCACAGTCCGAGGTGGCTCGGCGCGCGACGAGGTCATTTCTGCGGCGATCGATCGCGCTGCCGAACTCGTGCGTGAAGCGCCGCGATCGGCCCGGCAGGGTGGCGCGTTGCTGCACCAGGGTGTGCGCATCGACGAGACCACCGCCGGATTGCTGGATGCGCGTTTCGACGTGAAGGCGACCGGCGACGGGCTCGAGCTCATGAGCGAGCGCGAAGTCAGTGACGACGCGCGCCGCCTGTTGGGAGTGGCCGCGCCTTG
>JAYVXK010000753.1:0-15080 GCA_043785265.1 Myxococcales bacterium
TCGCGGAGATGCGCTCCATGTGAGCGTGTCCGAGACGACCTTCGAGGGCGATTGCGCAGCCAAGAGTTCGCTCTCTCAAGCCGACGCCGACTTCATCACGAGTCGCATTTTCCCCGGTGATTTTGCCGGATTTCGCTACGACGCCAAGACGTGCGTGCTGACGGCGCTGCCGCCCGAAGCAGGCGCGAATGAGGCGGGCGATTGAGGGTGAACTTTTGCGTAGCGTTGAGGCAACGATTGCCGATACCCTCGCTTCCCATGAATCAACCTCCCGGCGGCGGACAGCCGCCTTATGGCAACCCTCAAGGTGCACCTCCACAACAAGGTGGAGGTTGGAAAGGCGGAACGATGCTGATGCCTCAAGGTCAACAACCCGGCGTGCAACAAGGCGCGCCTCCCCCGGCGACGCCGTTTGGCGCACCGCCTCCCGTCTTACAAGCTGGCCCCGGCGGCTACGGTGGCCCGCCTCCCGGCGCACCTCCTGGTGGATACGGCGGACCTCCCGGCGCACCTCCTGGCGGCGGATACGGCGGACCTCCTGGCGCACCGCCTGGCGGCGGATATGGCGGACCTCCTGGCGCACCTCCTGGTGGCGGCGGATACGGCGCACCTCCTGGTGCACCTCCCGGCGCACCCCCTGGTGGATACGGCGCACCTCCTGGCGCACCACCTGGTGGATACGGTCAACCTCCGGGCGCACCTGGTGGATACGGCCAGCCTCCGGGCCAACCCGGCTACCCGCAACAACAACAGCAGCAAGGTCCGCAAGGTCCGCAATTCGGCGGCATCGGCTTCTCAGCTGGTGGCAGACCGAACATCAGTGTCGGCATGGGTGGCTTCAGCTACTCGGCGATCTCGCACGCGCTCATCAGCGGTGAGGGCTTCGACTCTCCGCGCAAGTTCGGCGCGATGGCCGCAGCGCTCGGCTTCGTGATCTTGATCGTCTCGCAGATCTTGATCTCGGTCGTTCACATCTGGTTCCCGTACTTCTACATCCTCGCCTTCCCGCTCTTCTGGGGTGGCATCTGGATGTTGATCCTCGGGCAGCCCCACAAGCAAGCAGACGGGTCGAAAGCCCCAATGTGGGGACGGATCGTGATCGGCGCCGTCATGGTGCTCGGCGTTCTGCAAGGCCTCGCGTTCGCATTCGTGCCCATGGGCGGCGACTGATCGATCGCTGAAACCAGCGGCGAAAAGGCCTCCCAGCCCCAGTGGCTCGGAGGCCTTTCGTTTGTCTACCCTCTCCTTTTGGCCAGGGGACAGCGCCCGCGGGCGACTTAGCCTTTATCGATGAGCGCGACGGTCACGCAACTTCCAGTTTCAAACGAAGACGAAGAACTACTCGATGCATACTCGAGAGCAGTCACAGGAGCGGTCGAGCGCGTCGGCCCCGCCGTTGCGAGTCTAGCAGTCGGCAGACGCAGACACGGGCAGGGAGCTGGATCGGGAGTTCTGATCGCACCGGATGGGTACGTGCTCACCAATGCGCATGTCGTCGACGGCGCATCCAGTGTGGAAGTCACCCTGACTGACGGAGCATCGCTCGACGCGCGCACAGTCGGAGTCGATCGTGCAACCGATCTGGCGATCGTCCGCATCGCAGGTTCATCGCTCCCCTTCCTGCCGCCAACGAATGCAGCCACCCTTCGACCAGGACAACTGGTCGTCGCGATCGGCAACCCACTCGGGTTTCAATCGACCGTCTCGGCAGGAGTCGTCTCGGCAACGGCGCGCGCTCTCCGCGGTCGCGACGGTCGACTGATCGAAAACCTGGTGCAGCACACCGCCCCGCTGAACCCAGGCAACTCCGGCGGGCCGCTCGTGGAAGCACGCGGTCGACTCGTCGGCATCAACACGGCGATCATCGCGCACGCACAGGGCATGAGCTTCGCCATCCCGATCGAGACCGTCCACTGGGTCGTTCCAAAGTTGCTCGCCGACGGCCGCGTGCGTCGCGGCTACCTTGGTGTTCAAGGCCAAAACCGGCCAATCGATCGACGTCTGGTGCGCGCCTACCATCTCGATCACGAGCTGGGAGTGGAAGTGATGAGCGTAGAGAGCGGAGGTCCAGCGCATGCTGCGGGTCTGCTCTCGGGGGATCTGCTGCTCGCGATCGATGGAGTGTCGTTGCCCAGTGTGGATGCGCTGTTGCGCGCGCTCGCGCAGTGGAGCCCAGGCAAACCGGTGAAGCTCGATCTGCTCCGGAGAGCCAAGCGCATCGAGATCGAAGCGAGACCGAAGGAAGTGTAGACGTCCCTACTTCGCGGCGCTCCGAGCCTGCTTCAACACCAGCATGGTCCGTCCCTCGACAGTGATCGTCGATCCACCCATATTCTTGCCGATTGCAGGCACTCTGGCAGTATTCGTATCCACAATCGTGTCCCAGGCTCGCTCACTCGACCCCTGCGGCAGCGTGAACGCAACTGGGGTGCTCCCCGCGTGCAGCACGAGCAAGAAGGTGTCGTCGACCGTCCACTGACCCGCGGCATCGCGCTCACCGACGCCGTCTCCCGCGAGCAGAAGTCCGACTGTGCGTCGCTCGGGCTCGTTCCAGTCGGAGGCAGTCATCTCGCTGCCGTCTTGTCGCACCCAGCTGATGTCTTTGAGTGATGCCGCACCGAAGCGCTCGCCTCGAAAGAACGTGCGACGGCGAAACACTGGGTGCGCTCTGCGCAGCGCGACGATGGCGCGAGCGAAGTCCAAGAGCGACTGGTTCGACTCCGACAGGTCCCAGTCAATCCACGAGGTCTCGTTGTCTTGGCAATAGGCGTTGTTGTTTCCGCGCTGAGTTTTGCCGAGTTCGTCGCCTGCAGTGATCATCGGAACACCCTGAGACAGGATGAGTGTCGTCAACAACGCGCGAGTGTGTTTGCTCCGCGCGCGCAGGACCTCGGGGTCGCGAGTCTCTCCTTCGGCGCCATGATTGTCGCTGATGTTGTCGTCCGTTCCGTCGCGATTGTTCTCGCCGTTCTCGGTGTTGTGCTTCTCCGAATAACTGACCAGATCGTGCAAGGTGAATCCGTCGTGCGCGGTGACCAAATTGATGCTCGCGCCTGGATGGCGTCCATCGTCTTGATAGAGATCGGAGGACCCAGTCAGTCGAGAGCCCAGCTCGCTCAGTTGCCCAGCGTCGCCGCGCCAGAAGCGCCGGATGTTGTCGCGATAGCGGCCGTTCCATTCTGTCCAGAGCACCGGGAAATTGCCGACTTGGTAGCCGCCATGACCGAGATCCCACGGCTCGGCGATCAGCTTGACGCGGCTCAAAACAGGGTCTTGATGAATGATGTCGAAGAACGTGCTCATGCGAAAACTTCCAGCCTCGGACTGTGGGGTCTGCACCCAAGTACCCATCGCTTGGTCGTGGTCTCGTCCGAGTGCGGACGCGAGATCGAAACGAAAACCGTCGACGTGCATCTCGGTGACCCAGTAGCGCAAGCTGTCGGTCACGAGCTTGAGCACTTGAGGATGCAAGATGTTGAGAGTGTTGCCGCAACCTGTCACGTCTTCGTACTTGTCGAGCGCGTCTGCCTGGAGTCGGTAGTACGTGCGGTTGTCGATGCCCCGCAGACTCAAAGTTGGCCCAGTGTGGTCGCCCTCGCACGTGTGATTGTAGACGACGTCCAAGATGACTTCGAAGCCCGCGGCGTGCAGTCCACGCACCATCTCCTTGAACTCGCGCACTTGATCGCCAGCCACTTTCGCGTAGCGCTGATCAGGCGCAAAAAAGCCCAAAGTCGAGTACCCCCAGTAATTGGGAAGACCACGACGCACCAGTTGCGGCTCGTCTGCGCACTCGTGAATGGGTAGCAACTCGATCGACGTCACGCCGAGCTTCCGAAGATGGTCGATCACAGGCCTGCTCGCGAGCGCACCGTAGGTTCCTCGTTCGTCGGTGCGCACGGCTGGGTGTGATCGCGAGAGACCTTTGACGTGAGCTTCGTAGATGATGGTGTCGTTCCACGGGACGAGAGGCGCTGTGTCACCACGCCAGTCGAAGCGACCATCCACCACCACCGCGCGCGGATCGGCTCGACCTTCGATGGCGAGCGTATAGGGATCGACGAGCACTTTGTTCGCGTTGAATCGCATGCCGCGCGTGGGCGCCCACGGGCCGTGCACGCGATACCCATAACGCTGACCAGCCCTGATTTGAGGCACAAAACCGTGCCAGACATAAGCCGTGCGATCGGGCAGATCGAAACGCGTCTCGCGCCCCTGCTCGTCGACGAGGCACAGCTCCACACGATCGGCGTGCTCCGAGTAGAGCGCGAAGTTGCAACCTGCGTCGGTGAGTGTCGCGCCGAGCGGATGCGGTCGTCCAGGGGAGGCGATGGCCATCAGCCGAACCTAGCAGATGATGCTCAGGGACCGAGCGTGAAGGCTTGCACACGATCGGTGACCACGAACACGGTTCCGTGGGCCACCACTGGGGTCGAATACTTCCCAGCCACGTGGAGGATGGTTCCACTGTTCCACAACGGGGTCATGGTCGCGCCGTCTGTCGCATACAAAATGGGCTGTGGCGCGTTGGGATCGACCAGAGAGGCGAGACGAGAGGCGTTCTCGTCGAGCACCCAAACGACGGGGTCGTGGTCGCCATCACTGGTCACTACAGGCGACCCAGGATTCTTGAACACGGTCGCGGCATCGCCGCGGTCGAACGCGAGGTAGGCGGCTGACTGGGGTGGGGGAACCGCTCCGGTGACCACGCGCAGGCGGGCGAGCGAGGGCGCAACAGACACGCTCGAGTCGACCTTGGCTTTGGTCGCCCCAGTCACGAACAAATAGGCATTGCCGAACGATCGGAAGAACGCCGGTGAGCTGCGCATCTTGGCGTAGTCCAGGTTGCCAAACGAATCGGAGTACGGACCGAACACATTCAGTGGTCCGCGCGCACCGAACTGCGGTTGCGGATCCGGCGGCAAAAGCGACCGATCCGTCGTCGAGTCCTGACTACAGGCCGGACGCGCGACGAGCGATCCAGGCAGGTGTGTCCGGTCGACGAGATAAACGGTGCCCTGTTTGCTGCCCATCGCGATCAACTTCGGCGTCGTCGTGATCGTCGGATCGAGGTCAGGCAACACCATGGGCGAGTCGCCACCGAGATCGGAGTCCGAATGGTCGAGCGCGCAGTAATTGAATGGGGTGTAGGTCCCGATCAGATCGAGTGACGAATCCCAGGCAAGCAGCGACTCACCCCAGACATGCGGCGTGTTGGCAGAGCCATCCGGACTGTTGCCGGTCGTGGCGTAGATGACACCCTCCGAATCGATCGCGGGACCTCCTGCCGACCAGATGCCGCCGCTCGCAGTCGGCTCACTGGAAGGCGCGCTCGAGTGTGCCGCCACCACATGAGGCGAGCGCGTGTCGACGGCGACCATCCACCCAACACCACCGTCGAAGTACGCGCCGAACGGAACATACAGCGTGGCGCCGTCGGGGCTGAGATTGAGTGCGCCGCGTTGAGAGAGAACCCTCGCGTCCTCGAAATGCGCCGGACCATTCTTGTTGACGACACGTGTCGAGGCATCGTCGATCGTGACAGGCCATCCCGCGATGCGTGCGCCACTGGTGGCATCGATCGCGTGCACTTGCCATCCAGCGAAGGCGTCGATCGAGGCTAAATATAGCCTTGGCGGACGTGCCTTCAGATCGAGCACGGGTGTGCTCAACACGCCGAGCGGCATGCCGCCATCCAGTTTGCGGTTGACCAAGGGTCGCGAAAGAGCCGCGCTCCAGAGAATGCTGCCGGCTTTGATCCGTCCACCGTTGGCTGTCGTGTCGAACGCATTGATTGCGTGTACATACCCATTGCTCGTGGCCGCGAAGATCACACTCATCGGCGCTCCACACCCCGCGATGGGAAGGTCGTCCGCGAAGACTGGCGACGCATACGCGTGAGGCGAGTAAGTCGTGCCATCAATCGTGGCCTGGTCCAGCTGGGGCGACTCCCAGGCTAGCCCGAGTCCGCGTCGCTCTATGGCTGAAGGGGTCAGTTCAGTTTCGCGTGCGTTCCACCCGGTGCGTGCGCGATCGCCTCCGAACATGGGCCACGCCAAGCCGTGGGGGGCGACGACGGTTCCGATGCCGTCCGGAGCGCATGACGGGATGGGATGATGTTCACGAGGGGAGGTCGTGCATGCGACGCAGACGACCGCGAAGGGAAGAGTCAAGCGAAACACAGCCGCGACCGTAACGCAGGAAACGGAGACAGGGACGGGAAACGGGGACGGGAGCGGAAACAGAGACGGGAAACGGGGACGGGGAAGGGAGCGGGGACGGGGAAGGGAGCGGGGACGGCGCACGAACCGCCCCACTGATCAATGACCTGGTGGTGCTCCGTCCCACGCGGTGAGATCCAACGCGCGCTTGATGGTCGCACTGAGCGCAGCAGCGGTTCCACGTCCCCAGTAATGCAAAAACAGAAGCCGAGGAGTCTCTCCGGTCATGTGCGAGTGGATCGCAACGACGTTGATTCCTCCAGCTCGCAGCGCTTTGAGCACACCTTGCAACTCTGCTTCGCTGACCGAAAAATCGCCGTCGACTATCGCGTTGTCGTCGGCCCCCGCGAAGGCCGCCCACGTGTTGACGCCCATCACCTTGCCGATGGTGCAACCACAGGCGGCCGTGGCCTTTCGACCAAAGACCGCTTTGTACATTCCATCTTTGGCGGTGCCTGGGATGCCAAAGACGGCATCGAGCTTGGTGGCGTCGATGTGGCTGGGGGAGGGAAGTGGCGATGCTCCAAAACCAGTTTGGGGAGCGGGGGACTTCTGTCGGATGGACTTCTGAGCGTCGAGCGCAGCTTTGACGCCCTTCGCGAGCGCCTCGGTCGTGCCTTCGCCACCGATGTGCATGAAGAGGACGTGCGGCTTGTCGAAGAAGAAGTGATTGTGCAGCGCGGTCACCTCGAGCCCCGAGTCGAGCGCCGCACTCATGACCGTGTTCACCTCGTCCTCGAACACCACGAGATCACCCATGACCATCGCCTCGACGCCAGGCTTCTCACCAGGCGTAAAAGCAGCCCAAGAAGCAAGCCCCATGAACGGCGGCATACTCGACCAACCATCCACCTCCACGGCGACGTCCGAGCGTGGGAAGGACACTTTGACCACCGGAGGCGAGAGTTCTGGCTTCGCACCCGTGATGGTCGCCACGAGCGCCGAATCGATCGGCTTTGCAGGGAAGGCTGGGGTTGCAGAGGCTGGGGTCGCAGACGAGGCTGGGGTGACCGGTGTCTGGGCGGGCGCAGCTGGCGAGCAGCCCCACAAGAGCAACGCGACTAGTTTCGAAACGTGCTTCGTCATTGCCAATCTCCACTCAACTCGTGTTCACGACAGAGGTAAAAATAGGACTCTCATTTGTGCCCGAGCAGCTTCTCGTAGTCGAATCCCAGTGTTCCGATGAGGCTCACGTTGCGCTGACCGAAAATGTCTCCGGTTCGCGCCGCTCCCAGGTTGTAGAGGTAGGCCAGGTCGACCTTGAAGGGCGCAAATGTGAAGCCCAGCCCAGTGGTCCAGGTGGTTTCGTCGAGACCAGCACGAACCCACACGCGCTTCGGAACGAGCGCTTGCTCGACACCGATGGTCGGATGAACCGCGAAGCTCGCCGTGTGATCGACCTCGTTCGAGCGATCGAGCGCCGCGATGCCGATGTCGAAAAGCGTCCCCTTCCACGGAGAATACGCGCCGCCGAGACGGTACTCGTAGGAGCGCAGGAGTCCAGTTGCGACCGTGGCTCCTTGCGTCCGCGTCTCGTGGTCGTGGTTCAGAATGACACGAGCACCGAACTGCCAGTGATCGTCTGGATGCCAGTGCAGACCAAGACCACCAGAAGGTAGGTAGGACGTCTTGAACTGAATCGGAGGCCCGCCAGCATCAGGAAGTAGGGTTGCCTGGGACAGCTCGAATGCGCCCATGAAGCCGATGCTCAGGGTCTTCGAGATCGGCTTGGCGAACTTGATGAAGACAGAAGTATCAGACAGATTCCCAGTCGAGGGAGGCTTCTTGGCGCTTGGAGCGGTCAGATCCCAGACTCGGACGCCGTTGCCTGTTTGACCCAGTGCGATGATGTAGAACGCGGCGTCGTTCCAAAACGTCGGAGTCGTGAAGCCGACAGCGCTGAAGGTGAAGGTGTTGCCGGTGTCGACAAAGTGGGCGATCCCCTGGTCGAAGATCGCCACGCCTGCCTCTCTGTAGACGAGCGCATAGTTCCCAGTCGTTGCACCACCACCTCCCATGGCAATGGTGCGCGCTCCCTTCTTGACCTGACTTCCAGCAAACTCTCTGAGTGTGGTCTCAGGACCTGCATTTGCGGTCATGGCCACCGTGAGGATCGCCCCGAAAACAGCGCATGGAATTCGACGTGTCATCTACCGCGCGCTGTCGCCCGCGGCCGGAGAGTTCGGTCGCATGATGCGAAGGATTGGCTTGCCATTGGGGCCGGACAGAAGTGGAAAAAACACGCGGTGGGTAGTCGGATCCACAGCAACCGAGTGAGACTTGTCGCCAGGGTGCTCGCGATCGAGGATAACGAGCCCAGGCTGGTTGAGGTCGAAGACGACCAGGTCGCCGCTCTCGGCCGCCACATAGAGCAACCCCAAGGCTGGGTCGATGCTCATGACATCGGGATCTGCACCAGTGGACGCGGTGACGACGGCGTGCGCGCTGCCGAGGTCCACTCGCACCAGTGTGTCATTCCCCTCGCAGGCGACGAACGCGCTGAGGCCGTTGGGGTGAAGTCGCACGCCATGCGCGCTCTTGCATCCTGGAAGGTCGATGCGTGTGGTGACGGTGCCCAGGACCGGATCGATCGCGACCAGTTGATCAGGCGGAGAAGTGCTGACGACGGCGACCCAGAACGCGTGGCGTGAAGCATCGAACACCACATTGCCTGTCTCGGCTCCAAGAGGCACCTGCGCGCGCTTGCCGCTGCCTGCGTTCGCGATCAGCGAAACCGCGCCATCATGCTGATCCGAGACGCCGACGATCTGATCGACTGGATCGTACGCGACGCCATCCGGTCCGTTGCCAGTGGGCACGCGGGCGATCTCGGTGAGCGACTTGCTGTCGATGATCACGAGCTGCGCCGGTGAACTGGTCACGAAGATTCGACCGACGTCATCGCCCACCGCCACTCCCCGCGGAGTCGGAATGCCGGGCAGTAGCCGCGCCACCGAACCATCACTGAGGTTCAAGACGAGCACGGACGCGTCGTTCATGTGCGCGACGATCAGGTGGTTGTGCGCCGTGTCGAGGTCCTGGTAGTCGAAGCGCGTCGAACCGCCAGGCAACTCGACATCTGCCACGCCGACGAGCGGAAGGCTGGGGGAAGGACTCGCCTGGGCTGCAGTCCCCCGCGAACACGAACCGCAAGCCGACAGGATCACGGCAGTGAGCGCGCTCGCGAAGCAACGAATCGCTCGAGTCATCGGTCTCTTTGAACCTACAAGAGTGTCCATGTCAACCGAGTGAAACTGGAGCCCTCACCCGGCCACCCCATGGTCATGGGGGAGGAGGAGAAGCGATCCTCTACAGGCCCAGTCTCTTCTCCTCCCCAACGAACGTGGGGGCAGTCGGGAAAAGGCTGGCGTCAGTTGGGATTGGGCGGCGCGGGTGCGCAGTCTGCACCGCTCTCGACCTGGGCGTTCACTCGGAAGGTGTTGAACTTGGTCCAGCTGTTGGCAGGGTGAGCAGGGATGGTGCCGTCTTCGCGGACGTTCGTCACGTGGTAGGCATGTTGATTCCAGATGCGGCGCGTAGGGATCCAGCGCTTTTGGCTGTCTTGGAAGACCTCGACTGTATTCTTGTAGGTGCCGACGCTCTTGTTCGAGACGACGACGATGTCCGCCGAGCTGTCGTTGTCCACGTCAGCGACGACTGGATACTCGATGAGCGTGCCGCTCGATCGATCGCCTGTGAGCTCCACCTTGCCGGTCTTGCCATCGTACACCCACAACTTCGTTTGATCGCCGTACACCGCGTCCGCGATGCCACGACCCAAGAAGTCGAACGCGGTGCTCGCAGCCACGCCGCTCGAGTCGTCGATGACGGCTGACCATTGCAACTGGATGCCCCACTTGGTGACGTGCCAGATGCCGAAGTGCGCGCAGCTTCCATCCATCAAGCTCGGATGTCCGGTTCCGTCGAAGTCGCCAATCGCGCCTGCCTTCGACCAGCAGTTGGGCGATACCATGGGGTCGAACGACTGCACTGGGTTCATCAGGATTTTGCCGTCGTGCGAGATGATCATCAACCCGTTTTGAGTCGCGAGAAAAATCTCTGGAGTGCCGTCTTTGTCGAGGTCTGCCACTTGTGGCTGGCCGGGTGGGATCTGCGGCAACGACCAGTAGAGCGAGCCGTTCGCGTGGTAGGCTGCATTGCCGAAGATGACCTCCGCTACGCCGTCGCCGTCGAGGTCTGCCGCGGTGTTGGCTGGGCACCAATACTGGCCTTGAAAGCTAGACACATCGTAGTGAAACTTGGCATTGCCCTTGTTGTCGAAGACCTCGAAGCCCGCGAGGATTTCAGGCTTGCCGTCTCCATCGAGATCGTAGATCGCGATCGCGTGGCAATACGAATTCATGTTCTGTTTGTATTGCCCAATGTCCTTGCCGACCCACTTGACCTTCCCTTTGTTGTCGTACGCAACCAAATGGCCTGCCACATCGTTCGCGATGACCTCGGAGATCTTGTCGCCATCGATGTCGCCGAGTGCGGGGTTTACGCTCGCGTCGACAAAACCGTCGAAGTGAGCCTGAACTTTACCGGTGTCGCCAGCGAGCATGTAGATCTCGCCCTGCGCGGCAGGCGGACCGCCGTTGATGGTGACGATGACGCTGGGGATGTCGCACAGGTTGATCTCCCCGCTCTTGTCGGTGTCGACCATCTCTCCGACCAGTGGTGTCACGATCGAGCCTTCGATCCCGCCGAATTGTGGAGGGGGGGCGCTCCACGACCACTTGCTCTTGGGTGTAAACGAGTTGGGTGGACTTGCCTTGGTGCAGGTCGGCGCATTGCCACCGTTGTTCCCGTTGTCGGGTGGTACGTGGCACTTGTCGACTGGAGGCGGTGCGACCTCGGCTTGACCATCGAATGGCTGAAACGGATTGGTCTCGTCGCCGACCGGGCCGGTGTCGGGATCGCTGCCGGAGTCGGTGTCGAACTGAGTGGGGGTCGATCCACAGTGAGCGAACGTCAAAGGCGCGACCGCGAGCACCACCAACACGGGCATAAGAGATCGAAGACGCATGAGACCCTCCGGGGCTTGCAAGTCTAGCTCGGATGCCTCGTGCAACGTGGATATTCAGTGCGCGTCGCGATGACCGATCGCGTCGACGCTCGACCGCATGTAGGCAACGCGTGAAGTTGCCTACTTCGCGTAGACGATGCGCTCTTTGGCGTCTTTGATGACGTCAGCGCGCGCCATCCACACGGGGTGGTTCTGGTTGCGACGCCACATCTCTGCTTGGTCTTTGAAGTGCGGGTCCGCGGGATCCCAGACTTCTCCTCCCGGCAAGACGTTGCGCGCGACAGGTCCCTTTGGATCCATGTCGACCACCAATCGCTGCGTCGGACCCGAACCATAGGTGAAGTTCACGTCATCGAGTTTGCCTGGGTGACTGCCGTAGTTCGCGACGTCGATCGTGTGCAGCTCACCATGCCGTGGGAAGCCCAATGGGAAGGTCGGGTTGTCTGCCGTCGGGTTACTGAAGTTGTTCCAGAGTCCGACGATCGAGCTGAATCGAATGGCATGGAGAGCACCCCATCGCCACTTGCTGCGATCGGTGCCCAGCTTCTTGACGAGCACGTCGACCGCATCGAGCAGCGCAGTGATCGCGAGCTGATTTTTGGTCTCTTTCAAGCTCTTGGTCTTCAAGTCGTCGAACAGGATGCTCTCTTGAGTCGCCTGATCGAGCGTGCCGATGTCGGTCTTGGGTGCGGTCATGATCCAGGTGAGCACGCGCGGCACTTCGAGAGGCACCGGTGCGCCCGCGAGCAACCCTAGTTCGTCGTCGAGTGTGAGTTTGCCCATCTGCACCAGCCACATGTTGAACACCAGAGTCGCCTGACTGTTGGCGGCCTCTTTCGCCTCGGACACGGGGGTGTTGTCGTCTGCGCTCATGCCGCTGTCGGCCGAGTAGTCATTCTGACCCCAGGCTGCCAGCCACCCAGACAGCTCGTCCAGTTTGGCTGGGCCAAAGCGCGGGTCGCTCACGACCGTCGCGAGATCAGGATGGGCGCCTGGTGTTTTCTTTTCGTCATTGGCGGCCGTGATGGCGTCGATCAACTTGGGCGCGAGGCGTTCGCCAAACCCCGAGTGCACGTCTGCTTGAATGCTCGCCATGTCGTCGAGCGATATCGGATGGCCCACGTTTTGTAGGCGTTTGGTGATTCGTCCCAGTCGCAGACCAAGGTCGTAGTCGCCAGCGAGGTAGACGGAAGTTCCGTTCGGTAGTTTGTGACTGGAAGGATCGTTGTCGAGCGTCACGCCTGCTTGATCGGCGTTCGCCGTCGCCAAAAATCCTGCGGCAGGATTCTTCACGTGCGGCATGAATGCCTCCTCGAGCGGCGTCGTCCACTCGGCGGTCCCGTCCCCAGGCAACACGAACATCGGCAGAGTGCCTTGGTACTTGAGTGCGTCCCAGGCAAGCGCGCCGCTCATGCGTTGAGGAACGATCGACTGGGTCGAGTAGAAGGTGTTTCCGGAGTCGTCCGCCGAGACCCAGTTTTCTGCTCCAACGCCGAAGTTGCGCAACGCACCACGCACGTCTTCGACATTCTTCGAATACATGAGTCCGATGACTGCGCTGATTTCTTTGGTCGGGTCGAGACCGGTCCACCGGTAGCTGAGCGCCCCCTTCAGCGGATCGGGAGCGACGACTTGATGATTGACGATGTTGGGGACAATGGGCCCGTGATGAGGAACGACGAGCACGTCATATTCGACAGGCGGTCCGCCAGCGACCTTGATGCTCTCGTGGATCTTTTGGATCGCGACGTCTTGTCCTTTGAACTTCACCGAAGCTCCATCAGGCGACAGCGTCTCTTTGTAGACATCGGTCACGTCGTAGTTCGCGGTGGTCGCGCCCCAAGCCACATGCTCGTTGAAGCCTAAAATCAGCCCCGGAATGCCAGGGAAGGAGAGCCCCGCTGATTCGAGATCTTTCGAAGTATCGCCGCCCGGCTTGGCGTGCACGGACAGATGCACCATCCAAAACACAGCAGGCGAACCGAGAGACAGATGAGGGTCGTTGGCGACCATGGCATGCCCAGTCGCGCTCTTGTTCGCGTTGACCATCCAGTTGTTCGACCCACGCGTGAGTCGATCACCAAAGACGCGCTCTGACCCAGCCTGCGAATCGATCCATGCGCGCGCGTCGTCGACCAGCCCCGCGGGCAAGGTCACATTGGAAGCAACCGTGTGCACGGTATGGTCGAACTGAGCCTTGTCCCCTGTGAACGCTTGCGTGTGATTGGCATCATTCGGAAAGCCTGGGAGAGTCGTCGTCGGGTCGAGGGGCGCCCACCGAAGGGTGTCGCGAATGAATCCCGCGCGCGCCTTGAGGTCTGGATCGACCGCTGTGTCCGAGAACACCGTCCGCACCTTGTCGAGGTAAGCCTGACGCTCGATGTCGCTGTCTGCATCGAACGAAAGATTTTGAGATTGAAAGCGAGCGATCGCCAACGAGTCGGTGCACGACCACTTGGTGAGGATCGACGGATTGAGCCCAATCATGCCCTTTGGCAGCTGTTCGTCGCCTGTTTGCACGCGCGCATAATATTGAGACACACCATCCGCAAACGCGTCGAGCCACACACGCTCGTCACTCTTGGCATCGAGCGCGTCGCACATTTTCTGCGCGACCCGCGTGAGTCCGATCGTGCGCGCGCTGATGTCATTGTCGATCAAGCCTGCGCTCACATTGCCAAACACTTCGGCCGCGCGCCCCTCGGAGAGTCGGCGAATCAATTCGAGCTGGACCGATCGATCACGAGCGACCTGGTAGCCCTGGACACGGAGGGCGTCCGCGACACTGGTGGCATAGATGTGGATCATCCCGAACGAGTCGCGCACGACATCGACCGGACCTTGGAGTCCATCGATCTGCACGTTGCCAGTGACGGGGACCGAGTTGCCGAGCGGTCGCGCGTCTGGCGTGGTGGGTGCGTCGGATTTGCAGTCCGTGAGAGAGGGGCCGAGCAAGCATGCCGTGGCCGCCGTGGCGAAGAGGGCGAGACGTTGAAGTCGCATGCAGGGGTGTATAGCAGCAAGCGACCGGAGGAGGCAGATCTGGGCCCCTCCCGCCCGAGCGGACCGCACGTCCTCGCGCAGAGAGGCTGCTTCGTCGGGAGATCCGGCGAGTGACCCGAGTACGCAGCCTCTCTGCGCTTGCGGGCGAGCGGTCCGGTCGGGCGTCCCCCCCAGGAAGTCGGCTTCGCCGCCTTGCGGGGGGAGTCGGAGGCTGGGACTCGGGAGCGGCCCGAAGAGGACTCCTTAGGTCTAGGAAGTGGACACTTAGGTTTTGGTGGGCGGGGCGGGAGCGGGGACGGGAGCAGGGACGGGAACGGGAGCGGGGACGGGGACGGAGACCGGAGGGGACGGCGACGGAGCGCGGAGACGGCTCCTCTAGCTCCTCTGCGTGTCTCTCAACTGTCGCGCAAAACGCTCGCAGCGTGCCCGAATTCCTGCATCGGACGTCATCGCGTCGATCGTCATCGGCAGGCGGTACGTCCAGTTGTGATCGCCCACGGTTCCGGGCTCGTTGATGCGAGCCTTCTCTCCAAGCAACTCCGTCACCAAAACCAGCGCGAGCGATGAACCCGCGCGAAACAGGAGCGCGAACAAGCCTTCGTCGATGGCGTCTCGCGATGCGCTCGCGTCGAGCTTCATCAACGCGCGCAGTTCTTCCTGTTCTGCTGTTTTGAGATCTTCCCACCAGGCGCCAATGGGAAGAGTGTCGTGCGTGCTCCAAGTGGCCACGCTCGCAGGGTCGTAAGTCGCTGGCTCTCGCAACTTCTTTTTCTCGTCACGCTCCCAGAGCAGCACCTTGTAGCCAGGCAGTCCGAGTTTGGTCATCG
>JAYVXK010000754.1:0-15078 GCA_043785265.1 Myxococcales bacterium
CTCTTGTGACACTCGACGCGATGAAGGGTGTCGACTTCTTGCATTTCAAAGATGCCCTCGGAAAAGATCTGCCTTGGCGCAGCTGCTTGAACACGTACACACCGCCGGACAATGGCACGATGCACTTCAACCCGCAGACGGTTCCACAGCAACCACCCAACGGCGATCCAGCCAAGGGCCTGCGAGACGCACTCGACTACATGACCTACAACCAGAGCACGCAGGGTCACCTGAACTCCAATGGTTTGGCATTCGTGAAGCGGGGCTACGCCTCGCCGCAGTAGCGCGTGCCTCAGCGACGTGTTGAACTGAGTGGATGGTTTGGCGTGCCGTCGTTGCTCTCGTGTTCGTGGCATGCACGAGCGCTACACCTGCACCTGCCATGGATGCCTCTGTGGGCGACACCGCAGCTGCGGATTCTGACGTCGTCGTGTGCAATGCCAAGTGCACCAAGCCAACGGTGTGTTGTCAGAACCAGTGCGTGCAAACGGACAATGATCCGGCCTCGTGCGGCGGTTGCGGCGTTCACTGTTCTGGCGATACGCCCTACTGCGACACCGGCAAGTGCGTTCCCAAGCCGTGCACCGTGGACGCCTCGACTTGCAAAAATCCCTTGGGTTGCTGCGGCGGATCGTGCTGCGACGGTTCTCAACTTTGCTGCAAGGACCGATCAAACGGCACCCCGTATTGCCACACACCAAACGCAGTCGACCCCTCCTGCCCGTAACCTCTTCGCAAACCCAAGGCGATCGGTATAGTGCGCCGCATGATGCGATCGCACGTCGTGGGCTCGGTTGGATTGATTCTGCTCGGACAAGCTTGCGGTGGTACGCCGCCGCCCGTGATCGTGAGGCCGCCGCCGCTGGTGATCACGGCGGCTCCGCCCCCCGCTGTGCGCGCGCGCTGGGTCTTCAACGAACACGAACGATCATTCGCCGGAAAACTCGACCTCGGCAAAGACGTGGGTGTCCTCTACGTCGGCACACACGGTCGACGTGAGTTGGTCAAAGGCGAGGACGCACCAGTAGACGCAACGACTCTCGCTCTCGACGATCTGATTGGCGTGTTGCGCGACCCTAAGGGCCAATACGCATTCGTCGCGGACGATGGCGATGTCTACGTTGGAAAAGATGCGATGGGCGCGCTCGAGAGTACGCGACCCGGACCCGTGACAGACACCAAGGGTGCGACCTTGCTGTCCACCACCACGGGTAAGGCCGTGGTCATGGGCATCACGAGCAACGATCACCGGTTGCTTCGGACGACCGACTTTGGCGCCACGTGGAAGCCCGTCGACTATGCGGGCAGCGCCAAGCCTTGGGGCAGGCCGATCGCAATCGCGCTCGACAGCAAAGGCAACGGCGTGCTCATTCACGTGCCGCAGCGCGTGTTCGTCACGCACGACGACGGCGCCACTTGGGCGCCCATTGCGTCGCCCGGCATTGGTGCGAAGGACGTGTCGCGCGATGGCGCAGACAAGCTGTTCATCCAGGGTTTTGACGATCAACGCGCGCGGCTCGACGGCAACGCGCTGGTCGTGACGACCGACTCGCCGGAACCAATTTACAAGCCAAACGCCACGCCTCTCGCGATCGTCAATCCGGACGAGAAAGACAAAGGCGAGCGCACCGACACGGTCACGTTCTTGGCGGGAGACCACATCGTCGACATGGCGGCGATCTACCGCCACGGCAAAAACCGCGAAGTAGAAATCACGACTGCCAAGATGGGTGACAAAAACCCCAAGGCCATCACCAATACCGATCTCGTGGGGCGTGAGGGCTTGTCCCAACACGTTGCCGCGTGGGGTAGCAACATCATGTACCTGCGCCAAGACGACGACGCAGACGACAACGCGCCGACGAGCACGTTGTTTTTGAGCAGCGACTACGGCGCCACATGGGCGAAGGACATCACCATCGAAGGCAGCGAGCCTCAGAGCGACGGCGTCGATGTCATGATGGGACCTAAGGGCTGGGCCTTCGTTGCCAACCTATGCGCCAACGGCGAATCTTATGGCGGAGGAGACGACGACGAGGGCGGCGGCGGTGGGGCGCCCAATTGCGGAACCCGCAAAATCCGATCTGCCGGCGCGACTGCGTTCGAAGACATGGCTTTCACAGAGGAGTTCGTTCCAACGGCTTTCGTGTTCGATGAGGCTCACGACAAGGTGTACGCGTTGGGCACGCATGACAGCGATCAGCACATGTATCAGTCAGCGCTCAGTCAGAACAAATGGGTGCGAACCAAGTTCTTGGATGGCCTAGAGAGCACCGCGGACTATCTCTCGGTGGATGCCAAGGGCACCCTCCGAGCGTTCGATTATGAGTACAACAAAGGCTGGGTCGTTATCCGTCAAGACGCGGATGCTAAGGAACTACCTAAGGAGTATCTCTCTCTTGACCAAGGAGACATGACCTTCGTCGGCGCGCGCGGACTTTTGCTTGCCGGTCACAACAAAGGCTGGGAGACCGCCGACGGCGGAGAGACTTGGATTCGCGTTGCCACCAATGGCTCACGCAGCGCAGACTGCTCCGAAGCGGGTTGCATGAGCAGCGATGCAGTGCGTATCGGATGGGATCTCCCCGCCGCGGCCAGTGACGAAAAGATTTTGGCCACCGCGGACCCGCCCGCCAAGCCCAAGCAACCGGACGCCGTCCCCCCCAATTCACCGCCTGCGCCGCCCACCGCCGAGCTTGCATGCAAGCCTTCTGGTGCGGCAACGACCGTGAGTCAGGCTCCGTCGTTCGACATGGCCGACAACCGCGCTGACGTCCGATGGGCGCAGATCAAACACGACTCTGATGGCAAGACCAGTCTCATCGTCGGCGGCAAGAGCGCCGTTCGCGAGGTCGCTCTGCTCGCCGCAGAACCGAAGGCCGTGGCTGCAAAAGCAGGCTCCAAAGCTGTGGTCACAGAATACCGATCGGGCGATCGCACACTCGCAGATGGAGTCGTCGCGGCTCGATACACGTTTCAGTCGAAGTCATCGACGGGGTCGTTCAACCCCGTCGACGTGGACCTGACATGGTTCTCTTTTTCGACAGGCAAAGTTGGCCATCACACGCTGCCTAAGCTCAAGCCCTTTAGAGTGTCCAGCTACGGACTCACCGGAGACGCTCAGATCGTCACGGGCGGGCTCTTGTACCAGGCGCTCGATCAAGAGCCGGCGTTCTTTGTTCATGACGACGGCAAGGTCGACACCATCCCGCTGCCGCCGCGTGCGTCCGTACGCAATGCACTTCACGTGGGCTCGCGCTTTCTGCTCGCAGATTCAGAGTCGGGGACTTTGCAGCTTGCGTGGTCGGACGACAACGGCAAAAGCTGGCAGCAAAAGGCTTGGACTCTCGACGAGAGCAGTTCGTCGACGAGCTTGCTGCTCATGGGCGGCAAACCGACGGTCGCGCTCTCTCGCGGCGGGTCTCCACTCGCGCTGTTTGGCATCGACACAGTGGTCCCAGAAGAACCGCCGACGCCCATCGTCATGGACGTCAACGGGTCGATCAACAACACGTGCGACTCTGCAGCCGGTCCGCTGCGACTCAGCATGTACGTGCCCTCTGACAAGCGCTTTTTCAAGGCGCGAATCGACAACGGCAAAAAAACCGCGTCTCTGCTCTCTGCCAGCAATCGCGCAACCCATGGGCTGGCGACGGGCAAGTCGTGCACCGCCGCCTACCAACTCTCTGGCGATGGTCAAACCGCGATCGTCTATGCAGACGGCACAAGCTGGTCGGGCTGGCGATTCCGACATAACGACGATCCCAAAAAATCGACGATGCTCGCTGAGCCGATCAGCTGCAAGTAGAAGCTCCTGACCTAAGGCTAAGGAATCAGACCCTTAGCTTTTTCTTGAGGGCGGCAGCGACCTGTTTTGAGAAGGCAGATTGCGGTTCGTATACGTCGCCAAATGCGACGAAATCCGTGATCTCGCCTTCGCGGGCGCCTGTCAGTCGCTCGAGGTCCTCTACGAAGTCACTCATCTGCGGGTAGCGGTTGCGCGCGAGCTTATGCATCGCGCTGAGAGTGACGGAGTCTACGTCACCCGAGATGCCGACCCGTCTCGAAGATGGATACGGTGGATGCGTGTACACGTGCGCGGCGAGGAGCTCGGTTTGGTCGCCCTCGAACGGCAACGAACCCGTGAGCATGCGAAACATGACCACGCCGAGCGCATAGACATCCGAGCGCGGCCCTGCGAGATCGTTCACGCATTGCTCTGGCGCCATGTACTCCGGAGTGCCCAAAATGAAGCCTTTTGCGGTGAGCCCGCTGGCGCCGGCAAGACGGGCCATCCCGAAGTCAAAAACCTTGGCACGGGGTGGACCGCTTCCGGTCGGCACCAAAAAGACGTTGTCCGGCTTCACGTCTCGATGAATCACGCCGACGAGATGCGCGGCGTTGAGGCCGCGGGCGATGTCTGTGATGACACCAAGGGTCGTCTCGATCGGGATCTCTTTCTTGCTTCGAAGCAGGGACCCTAAGGTTTCTCCTTCCAAGTATTCCATCACGAGGTAAGGCGCGCCGTCTGCCTGCTGACCGCCGCCGAGCACTTCGATCACATTGGGGTGATTGATGGACTGGAGCAGCTCGGTCTCGCGCATCATTCGCTCTGGCCATGGGGGCGTGCGCGCGATCTTTCCGAGAGCGACTTTGATGGCCACGTGTCGACGGGTTTGTACGTCCAGCGCTTTGAAGACTCGCGCGGTGCCACCTTCGCCGAGCATGCGCAGGATCTCGTAGCGCCCGCCAAAGAGCAGCTGCTCGGGCAGTTCAGAGACCGTGTCTTCGCCTAGTACCTGACCGTCGTAAGGACAGTGCAGGAAGTCATCCATCCACGTTCGTTTGCATCGCGCGCAGGTCCGCACAGCACGATGGCTTAAACCTGTCAGCATCTGCTGTCCAGACGCGCCGGCGTGGCGTTATCCTCTCGAAGCATGTCGACCGTAAAAAAATCGATCGAACTCTTCTTTCAAGAGGGCAATTCCGATAAATGGTATCATGCACGCATCATCGAGATGTCGCCTGGCAAGCACGATGTGCTCGTGTCGTGGGGACGCCGCGGGAGCGCGCTGAACCAAGGGAAAAAGGCCGTGGGCGTGTCGCTCGAGGCAGCGGAGAAGACCTTCGCCAAGCTCGTTCGCGAGAAGACCGGCAAAGGCTATCAACCGATCACCGTGGGAGTGCAGCCAGCGGAAGTCGCGCCGCCCGAGGGTCAAGGTTCAGGGAGCAAAGTCACAGGCAAGCGCGCAAAAGTCGGCCGGGCCGCGCAGCTGCTCAATGCGATCGACGAGGACGAACTCGAGCGGCTGTTCGCAGACGACGAGATGATCGCTCAGCAAAAACTCGACGGCACGCGCGTGCTCGTTCACGTCCACGAAGAGATCTTCGCGACGAACCGATCCGGCCAAATTACGGCGGTTGGGCGTGACTTGCTCGAGTGCATGGAACACCTGCCACGAGGAACGATCATCGATGGAGAGATCATCGCGGACGAAGAGGGGCCGACCTATTGGCTCTTTGACGTGCTCTCGATCGGTGACGAGGACGTGACCGCGCGGGGATACGCCAAGCGCTGGGAGCGACTCTCGGACGAGATCGAACCGGGCGTGCACGGGCGCGTGCAGGTGCTGCCCATGGTGACGGGTCGCAAGCAGAAGCGCGCGCTTTTCGAGACGCTGCACAAGAGTCAGGCAGAAGGCATCGTCTTCAAACACAAGAACGCGCCCTACGTCGCCGGTCGGCCTGCGTCGGGTGGAGCGCAGCTCAAACACAAGTTCATCAAGAGCGCGGACGTGGTCATCGTGGAGAACGCGGGCAATGCGTATCGAATGGTGGTCTACGACAAGAACAAACCTCTCGAGGTCGGCAAGGTGTTCGCGGGCACGACCAATGAGTCTCGCAAGGAACTCGACGCGCGTCTGGCGCGCGGAGAGCGCCCCGTCGCCGAGGTTCGATATCTCTACGCAACGGAGGACGAGCAGCTTTTTCAGCCTGTTTTTGTGCGGATTCGCGATGACAAGGAAGCCAAGACTTGTTTGCGCTCGCAACTCGCCAAGACCAATCGCAAGGTGCTCGCGCACGCGCCGGATTGACGGCTCACTAAACTTGCTTTGCTGCGGCCAGACCCAAGCGCTTCAGCAGTGGACCCACGGTGAGACCCTGCAACAACAACGACACGACGACGACTCCGTAGGTCATCGCGATGAGCTCGCTGCGATGCGGTAGGTCTTGCGGTGTGGAGAGAGCCAGCACCATCGACAGCGCGCCGCGCAGACCTCCCCAACCCAGCACTGCGCCCCATCGCCATGGCATCTTTTCGGACGTCTTTCGCAACAGACCAAGAACCGCAACCACGAGCAGTCCGCGAGAGATCGTGACAGCGACATAAGCGAGCGCGATGAGTCCGATCGAAGCGAAGAGCTCGCTGACTCTCACTTCGAAGCCGATCAGCAAGAAGACGATCGAGTTGAGTGCGAACGCGATGACTTCCCAAAACGACTCGATCGAGACGCGTGTCGCCGCGCCGACATTGCTACGTCGGCCCGAGCGCGCGGCGTCCCCCACGATGAGGCCTGTCACGACTGTCGCGATCACTCCTGAAAAGTGCAGGAGTTCGGCGATCTCGAACGATCCGTAGGCACCAAGAACCGTGAGCGCGACGCTGATCATGGGCTCGGGAGCAAGACGCATGAGGAGGCGAGCCGCGAACGCGACGACCGCGCCGATGGCCATACCCCCGCCAACGATCTCGACGAAATCAACGGCCACCCCGAGTGTGGTCGGTGCTTTGCCACCCACGATGCTCATCGCGATCGCGAAGCAAACGACCGCGGTTCCGTCGTTGATCAGACTCTCTGCTTCGACAATCACACGCAAACGCTTAGGCGCGCCGAGCTGTCTGAAGAGAGCGACCACAGCGATGGGGTCGGTCGCGCCGATCAGGGCTGCGAACGCGAGAGCTTCGAGCGCGCCAAAATTCGCCAAATGCAGGGCTCGCGCACCAGGGGCCACTACCGCGGTGATGATCAGCATGGCGATGACGACACCAGGCACAGCGAGCAACAACACTGCACGGACGTTCGCCCAGAGGTCTGTGCGCGAGATGTGAAACGCAGCTTCGAACAGCAGACCCGGCAAGAAAATGCCGAAGAGCAGCTCTTTGGTCAGATGAGGTGGTTGAAACTTGCCCAGCGATCCGAGCGCGAGACCCGCGATGACCAAAGACACCGTGTAGGGCACTTTCACCCGTCGGGCGACCATCGCCACAGTCGTCGCGATGGCGAAAAGCAAGAGGGCTTGGAGAATCGTCATGGTGACAGAGCGTTCTCATCTTACATGCGACGCGTTTCGGATTAGCGTGTTGCCGTGCGTCTCGCTCCGCCAGACGGTTTCTTGCTCGGTCCTGTGATTTCACAGAGCGGCGCGAGTTTGGTGTTCGAGGTGACTCGCAACAACGGCAAATATGTTTGCAAGCGTCTTGCGCCGCGCACTGTGCACGAACCGGCCGCGATCGCGGCGTTTGCGCGTGAGCTGCGGATACTCGAAGCGCTGGCGGGCAGAGGCGCGCCCAGAGTCGGTCGTGGTGGCGAGGACGAGGACGGTCCGTTCATCGTGATGGAGCGCGTGAACATGCCGCCGCTCGGTCCTGGTGCGAGCGAGTCTGTCGTCAGCGCGACGCTCCATACGCTGACGCGCGTGCACGAGGCCGTGGACGACACGGGACCGCTCGAGATTGTGCATGGAGATCTCTCGCCCTCGAACGTCCTCGCCGAAAAAGATCGTGCGTGCTTGGTCGACTTCGGGTTTGCGCGTTTTCGCGATGACGCAAACGTGCATTCTGCATCTTTCTACGGGACGGTCCGCTACACCGCGCCGGAGCAAGCGCGCGGCGAAACATTTGGGCAGAGCGCAGATGTGTTTTCGTTGGCGCTCAGTCTTCTGCATGCGCTCTCGGGGATCGCTCCACGTGACGCGCCTTCGGATGTAGCGATGCTCACGCTCGCAGCAGAGACTCCCATGGACGACTACCTCGAACGCATCTCAGGGCTGGTTTCAGCACCAATTCGCGCTCGCCTCGCGCCGTGCCTCGCGTTCGATCCGGCGAGCCGCCCGCGAGCACGCGAAGCCGTTCCGTGATACTTCGAAGGCCAAACACCATGGCCACAGACAAGTACGGCATCGACACTCTCGCCATCCACGCTGGACAATCGGCCGACCCGACGAGCGGCGCGGTGATGACACCGATCGTGATGTCGTCGACCTTCGCGCAAGACGGCCCTGGCGTGCACAAAGGGTGGGACTACTCTCGCGCCGGCAACCCGACGCGCGACGCGCTCGAAGGATGCCTTGCTGCACTCGAAGGCGCCAAGCACGCCATCGCGTTCGGCTCAGGTTGCGGTGCGACGACGAGCATCTTGCTCTCGCTCAAAGCGGGCGACCACGTGCTCGTCGGCGACGACGTGTATGGCGGGACGTTTCGCATCTTCGACAAAGTGATGAAAGACTTTGGCGTCAGCGCGACCTTCATGGACATGACCGATCCAGCGCGCGTGCGAGAGAGCATCCGCAAAGAAACACGCATGATTTGGCTGGAAACACCGTCGAATCCGATGCTCAAGATTTTTGACATCGCGGCCATCGCAGAGATCTCGAAGAAGGCCAACATCAGTCTCGCGGTCGACAACACCTTCGCGACTCCAGTCTTGCAACGGCCGCTCGAACTCGGCGCGACCATGGTCGTGCACTCGATGACCAAGTACCTCAACGGACACTCGGACGTGGTCGCCGGCTGCGTGATGACGAGCGACGATGCGCTCGGCGAGAAACTCCACTTCTTGCAAAAGGCGGTCGGCGCGGTTCCGAGCCCATTCGATTGCTACATGGTGTTGCGCGGTTTGAAGACGCTCGGCGTGCGCGTTCGCCAACACGTGCACAACGCGCGCGTCCTCGCCGAGTTCTTGTCGTCTCACCCGCAGGTGAGCCGCGTGATCTATCCCGGGCTACGCACGCATCCAGGCTATGCGCTCGCGAATCGTCAGATGAAGGCACCTGGAGGGATGATCTCGTTTGATCTGCGCGGCGGCCTGCCTGCAAGCACGGCATTTTTGAAGGCTCTTGAGATTTTCGTGTGCGCGGAGAGTCTCGGTGGCGTCGAGTCGTTGGCGGAGTTGCCTGCTGTGATGACGCACGCGAGCCTCACTCCCGAAGCGCGCCGTGACCTCGGCATTGGCGATGGCCTCTTGCGATTGTCTGTCGGTATCGAGGATGTGGCTGATTTACAGGCCGATCTCGACGCAGGTTTTTCGGCAGCCAAGTCTGCAAAGTGAAAGTTTCGCCTCTCTATTCCGTACGCGCTATTCTTCACTCGCTTTGTTCTTGATGGAGGAGTGGACATGAATCGCAATCTTTTGAAGGCCGTCACGCTGTCGCTGTTCGGCGCGGGCATTTTTGCCGTCGCATGCTCGGACGCGGTTCCGCCAGCTCCGCGCGCTGCCGTCAACTCGCTTCTCGGTCAGGGCCCATCGGCGCCGCAGAGTGACTGCCAGCTCGCCACAGGGCCGGTCATCATCATGGGCGATCCAGAGATTCCTGGGCAATCCGTCGACAACGGCTCGTTCGGCAACATCAATGGTGTGGACTGCACCGTCGCTCAATCGGGCGTTGCCTATAACGTCGTGGCGCACCTCTCGGTTCACGCCAAAGGCAGCATCACGATCAGCGGCACCTTCCAACCGATCGACAAGACCAAGCCCGCGCCGCAACAGGCAAACACCACACCGATCACCGCAGTGTGGGTCGAGGCCGATCTTTCCGGCAGCTTTCGTCAGACTGATTGCACCGCTTGGTACACCAACGATCTCACCAGCCCGTCCACGAGCACCACGCTTCAAGGCAACCAAGGCGTCGCGGTCGGACGTGTATGGGCCACGGTCTTTTGCCCGCGCGCGTTGTTCGTCGGCGACCAATCAGTCCACAAGGCCTGCCAGGCCGCGGCTGAATTCAAGCTCGAAAACTGCGCGACGCAGTAGTCAACTGGCGAATCTCCCAACGCAGGTTCGCAGCAGAACCGGCGTGGGGAGACGAGCTGCAGCTCACTCTTTGGCGTCGCCTCGAGCAAAGATCGACGCCACGTAGTTGAGCACGTCGGTCGCGCTCACTTCGTTGTAGCCGAAGTACTTGATGAGTCGGCTCTTGATGATGTCGATCTTTTCTTGTGTGTCTTTGTCGACCGCAGCGGTCACGAGCGTCTTGAGTTTGATCGTGTCCTTCTGGTCTTCGAACAACTTGAGCTCGAGCGCGCGACGGAGCCGCTCATTCGAGTTCCACGCAAACTTCTTTCCCTCGAGCGCGAGGTAGCCGATGAAATTCATGATCTCTCGGCGGAAGTCGTCTTTGCGATTGTCTGCGATGTCGATCTTCTCTTCGACCGCGCGCATGAGCCTCTCGTCAGGCTCTTCGTCTTGGCCAGTGTAGCGATTTTTGACCTTCTCTTTGGTCGTGTAGGCCTTCACGTTGTCGATGTAGTTTGCAGCCAATTTTGCGATCGCGTCTTCGTCGGCGCTGATCGCACGCTGCACTTCGTTCTTCACGATCTCTTCGTATTCGCGCTTCACGGTGCTGATGATCTCGCCGTAGCGCTTGCGCATCTCGTCGTTGGTGATGAGTGAGTGGTGCCGAAGCCCCTTCTCGAGTTCGTTCATCACCATGAAAGGATTGATCGTGCCCTCGCCTGCTTCGTTGACGAGCGCGTTGCTGATCTTGTCCTGCACGTAGCGTGGCGAAATGCCTTCCATGCCCTCGCGCTTGCTCTCTTTGCGCAGCTCTTTGACCGTGTCCTGCGTGTAACCAGGCAGCGCCTTGCCGTCGTAGAGCTTCATCTTTTGGAGCAACGACAGGTTGTGCTTCTTTGGCTCTTCGAGTCGCGTCATGACGGCCCACATCGCAGCCACTTCGAGTGTGTGCGGCGCGACGTGTTTGCCTCTGATTTTGCGCGAGTTGAAGTCCTTCTCGTAGATGCGAACTTCTTCGGTGAGTTTGGTGATGTAGGGGATGTCGATCTTGATCGTGCGGTCCCGCAAGGCTTCCATGAACTCGTTGTTCAGGAGCTTCTTGTATTCGGCCTCGTTGGTGTGACCGAGAATCACTTCGTCGATGTCGGTCTGCGCGAACTTCTTCGGCTTGATGCGGTGCTCTTGTGAAGCACCGAGCAAGTCGTAGAGAAACGCCACGTCGAGCTTGAGCATCTCGACGAACTCGACGATGCCACGATTGGCGATGTTGAACTCACCATCGAAGTTGAACGCGCGCGGATCGCTGTCTGATCCATACTCGGCGATCTTGCGATAGTTGATGTCGCCCGTGAGCTCGGTCGAGTCTTGGTTCTTCTCGTCTTTTGGCTGAAATGTGCCGATTCCGACGCGATCCTTCTCGCTCAAAATCAAACGCCGCACGCGCACGTGCTTCTCGATGAGCTTGGCCCAATCACCGCCGTAGTGAGTCATCAGGTGCTTGAGGATGAAGCGACTCGCGGGATCGAGATCGCCTTCGACTTTGATTTTGAACTGGTCGTTCGACAGTCCCAGTTCGTCGATGACTTTCGCGCGCCACTCTTGCGGGATGAGACGCAGCGGCTCCTCGTTCATCGGACTCGGAAAGCGATCGGTGTCGGCTCCCGCGAGTCCAGTGTCCTTCATGTTGACCCAATCGAAGGAGTAGAGCGCCCCATCGACCGTGCGCGAGTACTGCTCGCAACCTTGCTTGAGCAGACGCGCGATGGTGCTCTTGCTCGAACCAACCGGTCCATGGAGCAAGATGACGCGCTTCTCGGGGCCGTAGCCTTCGGAGGCGGCTTTCAGGACGTGCACGAGGCGCATCAACGGAATGTCGAGACCGAAAATCGCGTTCGCGCCGAGGTTCACTTCGTCTTTAAAGAAGTTGTATCTTACGAGTTTCTTCTTGTTGTCGATGTACTCCTCAGTGCCATAGCTGATGATCATGTCGTAAAGACGCTGGTACGCATTGCGCGCTACCTGCGGCTTGTCGCGCACGATGGCGAGGTACTCCTCGAAAGAGCCCTCCCAGTGCAGCTCGCGATACAGTCGGTAATCCTGCAGCGCGGCGATTCGCTCGGTCATCGATGTGCGCATCTCGGCCATGTTGGTCTCCGACGTGGAAGGTTACCATCATCCGCGTAACCGGCGGTCCTCACATGCGGGGTGACTCTGTGTCACGCTGAACAAGCGGCCGACCGTGTCCGCGCACTAAAGCGTGGTGGTCCACGACCAAAGGAGGCATCCAGTCCCGCCAGCGTGCCCCAGTGCCCGGTCACCTCGACTCAGCCACCCAAGATCCGGGGCGATCTTGCGCGGGTTGTACATGCCTCGCCCCAGGCTTACGTTTTGCACCGAGGAGACCTAGACCCATGAAGATCCCTACCCTCACCTTCGCGGCGGTCGCGCTCGCCTCGCTCTCAGGCTGTGGCGAATACTATTATCAAGGTCGCGGCGCGACTTCGTATGGGTCGAGCGGCGTGGCCTACAACGACCCGCAAGCCATCAACGATCCCAATGTTGCCGTTTCGGCAGACGGACGACCCGTTACTGGACAAGATGTCTATGTCGGCGCCTCCACGGCTGAGTACACAGATACCGATCCCGCTGCCTTGAGCGATTTTCGCACGACGCTCGATCCGTACGGGTCTTGGGTGGATGACGGAACATACGGCACGGTGTGGGTCCCCTCTACAACCGTCGTGGGTAGTGATTTCGTCCCGTACGTGAGCGCCGGTCACTGGACTTACGGCAACGACTACACATGGGTCTCGAATTACGACTGGGGTTGGGCCCCGTTTCACTACGGCCGTTGGGTCTACATCAATGGTCGCGGTTGGTCGTGGATTCCAGGCCGCACCTATTCGAGCGCATGGGTCACATGGCGCAGCGGTTATGACGGCTGGGGTTATGTTGGTTGGGCACCGATGCCACCCACTTGGTACTGGCACAGCGGTGTTGCCGTAGGCATCGGCGTCGTCCCTGTTGCGCCCTACACCTTCTGTGCATCAGGCGATGTGTTTGCGCCCTCGGTTGCCACGCGAGTCGTTGGTGGTCAGCAAGTCGCAGTGGTCGCGCAACACACGCGTCCGTTCACGCCAGCCACGCCAACCGTCGGAGACCGCACACCCGCGACGCCAACAGTTGGCGGTACTGGCAGTGGTCTGGGACCGCAACGAATGGGCCCTCCGCCGTCGACATTGGGTCTCACCGAGAACCAAATTCAGCGCGCGCCCGCATCGGATCGCGGTCTGCTTCGGGCCGAACAGTTCTCACATCCGAGCACGGCCACGCTCGTTGGAGCGCGCCCTCCCATTTCATCGATGACCGCCGCAACGAACACGAACGGCACGTTCCGCCCGTCAACGACCGTCGCGACGAGTCCCGTCTACAGCCGCCCCTATGGCACGCCGGACTATCGGCCCACGCCGTTGCCGCAGACGTATCAACCGACGCAAACTTATCGTCCCGCGTACCAACCGTCGCAACAACCCGCGCAGGCGTATCACCCCTATCAACCCAGTTACGCGCCGACGCCGAGCTACTCACCGCCGAGCTACTCACCGCCCGCGCACGCGTACGCGCCGACGTACTCGCCGCCCAGCTACTCGCCGCCAGCACGTTCGTACTCACCGCCCAGCTACTCGCCGCAGACATCAGGCGGTTCGTTTGCACCTTCTGTCTCGCCGAGCTTCGGCGGTAGTCGCCCCAGTTTCAGTGGTGGTCGCCCCAGCGTGGGTGGTCGTCGATAATCTCGGTCCGTGGAGCTTCCCATGCGTTTATTGCCTATTTTTGCTGCCATCGTGATTCCGTCGCTCGTCGCATGCGTGTTCGACACGCGTAGCAACAACGATCGTCCGTCCACCACCACTCCCGCACCAACCTCGACGGTGAGCGGGCAACCCATGATCGTCACGGTCGACACCAATCAAACGATGAACGCAAAAGGTGGCGATGGCGTCGGCGTGTTTGTCGAATACAAACAGGGGGGTCACTGGCGCGTGTGGATGACGTGCGACACGACACGGAGCAACCTCGATTGCAACTTCGATGTGAGACTCGCCGCATCGTCGATTCGCAATGCAGTGCCCCTCGCGGGCAGCAGCACCGGACTCGCCATCATGCAAACCACAGCGAGCACAGGCGGCCAGGTTGAAGCCACCGCGATCATGACGACCGAAGTGAACGGCATCACATTCGACACGGATCCAGGGGCACGACTCACCATCGACGCATCGGTCAGCGGCCTCCACTCTGGCGACTTTTTCTTCTGGGTCCAAGACTCGAAGGTCAACGGCGGTTATGGCGGCCACTTGACCAACCCGCTGAGCTTCGATCCCGGCCAACCCTGAATTCAGTGGCGACGCTTCACGGAATCGTTGCAACGGCCAAGCTCGCACGACTGCTCGACGGCAAGCGCGACCACGCCTAAAGTATACTTGGTGCGCGCGATCGTCGGAATAGGCGGAAACATAGGCGATCGGCTCGCTTACTTGCGCGAGGCTGTCAGGCGATTGCGCGAGCTCGTGGCGATCATCTCGACGTCTCGCGTCTACCAAACAGAACCAGTGGGACCACCGCAAGCTCGCTATCTCAACGCGGCGGCGCTCGTTCAAACTGATTTTTCGCCACGAGAACTCCTGACGACGTTGCTCGATGTGGAGCGCGCGATGGGTCGCATCCGAAATGAACGCTGGGGACCGCGGACCATTGATCTCGATCTACTTTGGATCGAAGGCGTGCACGTTTCGGAAGCAGGACTCGAAGTGCCCCATCCTCGACTCGAAGAACGTGCGTTTGCGCTGGTGCCGCTGCTCGATGTCGCGCCAGACGCGATCCACCCGCTGACCAAAATGCGTTACGCGGAAATTTCCCTCGACCAGACCGGGATGACAGTCGCGCACGCGACGCTTTGAGTGTCGGCGACAAAAAGCACGAAGGCGGCCTGGTCGCCCAGGTCGCCTTGCGTGGAAGTCGCATGATTCATGGCGGGCTGTTTGCCCCGATCGGCCGCTATGCCGAACAT
>JAYVXK010000755.1:0-4867 GCA_043785265.1 Myxococcales bacterium
CGTGATCCCTTGTTTGGACGTGCGCGATGGGCGCGTGGTGAAGGGTGTTGCCTTCGAAGGCCTCCGCGACGCAGGTGATCCGGCGGAGTGTGCTGCGCGGTACGACGCTCAAGGCGCGGACGAAATCGCGCTGCTCGACATCACGGCGTCGCACGAGAACCGAGGCACCTTGCTCGATGTCGTGCGAAAGACTGCCGAGCAGACCTTCTCACCGCTGACTGTGGGCGGCGGCGTGCGAAGCGAAGCAGACGTGAAAGCGTTGCTCGACGCCGGCGCGGACAAAGTGAGCATCAACACGCACGCCGTGAAAGAGCCCGACCTCATCGAGCGTTGTGCAAGTGCATGGGGATCGCAAGCGATCGTCGTCGCGATCGATGCCAAGCGCAAAATCTCTCAGGGGACGCCGTCTTGGGAGGTTTATGTCCACGGCGGTCGCACGGCGACGGGGCTCGATGCCATTGCGTGGGCTGAACGCGTCGTGCGGCTCGGCGCTGGAGAGATCTTGCTGACGAGCATGGATCGCGACGGCACGCGCGTGGGTTACGACCTCGAACTCCTCGCAGCGGTCACTCGCGCAGTAGAGGTACCTGTCATCGCGAGCGGCGGAGTGGGTACGCTCGAGCACATGAGAGACGGGCTGCTCGCTGGCGCAGACGCGGCACTTGCGGCATCCATCTTTCATATGGGGACGCACACCATCGCTGAAGCCAAGGCCTACCTCGCGCGCGAGGGAATCCCCATGCGCAGCGCGACCGAAGCGAAAACGGTGCTCTCGTGAGCACAGCGTTGGGTGAGTCGGTGACGTTGGATGACGTGATGACGATCGTCGCGCAAAAGCGCGTGCCGCTGGCGCCCGAGCTAGCGGGTTATCTCACGCTCGAGATCGCCGAGCAGTGCACCAAAGACGACTCGGAAGTAGAGACGAGTCATGTCTACGTGAGCGAAGAAGGCAGCGTCGCCGTCGTTCGCTCGCGCAAAATTTCGCCGAGCGGCGGAGCAGAGGCTTCCCTTCGTGTGATCCTCTCGAAGCTCCTGGAAGCCGCAGGATCGCAGACTCCCGCGCTTGCAGCAGCCGCGCGAAAAAAGTCCGGCGCGGGCGTGGCGAGTTTGGTCGAAGATCTCGAAGGCGCTTTGATTCCGGTGAATCGTGCGGCGGGTCGTCGTGCGTTGGCGCGACTCGCGCGCGAAGTGAAACGCATCGTGCTGGGTGTCGGGCGAAACGCACGCGCTTCGTCTCCAGCGATCAAGAACGAACCGGCCATCGCGCCACCGCTGGTCGCGTCGCCAGTGGCGCCGCCTGCATCGCAGCGACCGCCACCTTCTGCTGATTCCTTCGAAGCAGAGGAGAGTCCGACCACTGCGCGCCGAGACATTCCGCCAGAGATCATGCAGCAATCGGGGAGCTCCGCGACGCTGGAGCGACCACCAAGCGAAGAGCTTCCGACTGTGGGGCTCACGCGTGATCAGCTCGAAGCCGCGACGAGAGACTCCAGTCGTGATTCGGTCGACAGCCTGCTCGACAAGTTCGAGGTCACCGGCCAACGAGAAGACAAAGCGCTCTCACGTGAGCTCAAAGCGATCGCTGGGCTCGAGCCGACGCCTCCTCCGCCAGACGGCACGTCCGCGACGCGGCGTGGTCAACAGCAGGGGGTCGCGACCGCCGCAGAAGACGACGGCGTGGATTCGTTGCTGGCTGGCACTCCAAAGCCTCAGCAACCGTCCACGAAAGACGAGCTCAGAGCGCGCAAACGCAAAGAAGACAAACGGCAGATCTCGTATGCGGACGATCGGCAGCTCCCCACCGCGCCGACACAAGTGAAGAAGCGAGTGCCTTCCGTCACGACTGAGCCGAAGCGCGGACCGAGCAATGCGATCTTCGTGGTCTTGATCTTGATCTTGTTGGGCGGCGCCGCGGCGGCGCTTTGGACGCTAAAACCAGGCTTTTTTACGGGTCGCACGCCCGAAAAGATCCAACAAGAAAAAGACGACGCCGAGAAGGAGCGTCAGCGAATCGCTTTGCTCCAGGCGATCCCGCAATGTCGCACGTCAATCGTCGTGACCGATGCTCCAGAAGAATCCGAGATCTTGATTCGCGGCGGACAAGCACCTGCCGACATCGACAAGATGCCTGTGGGGGTGCGCTTGGAGTTCGTCGCGATGGCCGATGGCTATGTGCCGAAGCGCGCGGTGATTCCGTTGGGCACCGCGTGGGACAACGGACCCAACGGCAGACCTCGCTTCGAGCTTGCCGTGCAACTCGACAAGTCGAAACAGAAGCCGGGCCAAGTCGATCCATGGCCAGGCGTCGAGCCCGGAAACAACGACGTCGGTGGCAAAGGCAACGGCGCTCCCGGAGTCGTGCATGTGATCTCGACCCCGAAAGGCGCTGAGATCTGGGTGCTCGCGGGTCTCGGTCCGAACACGACTGTCGAAGACCTCGCGCCATGCGACGCGGATGTCGACTTGCTCGTGGCGGGCTCCAAGAGCTTCCGCAAGCGCATGCATGTGACCGCGGCACAGTTCGTCGCCGATGCGACGCGACCGGGCTGGCGGGTGGCAAAAGTATCGATCGGCGTCAAAGGCCAAAAATAGGTCCGCCGACGACCCCAATTGCGGTATTTTCGGACACAGGAGAAACGTTATGCACGACCAAGACATGGCCATCATTCGCGCACTGGTCCCCGTGGCTTGGGCAGACGGTGTGTTTGCCGAAGAAGAGAAAGAGACGCTCGAGGCGTTGCTCGATGCGTTTGGCGCGACCGACACGGAGAAGGCGGAGCTGCGCGCGTTTGCCGCAGAGAAGAAGACGATGGCGGACATCAATCTGCAGGATCTTTCCGCAGACGATCGCCGCGTGCTCCTGCAACACGCAACGTTGCTGTCCTTCGTCGACGGCGATCAGGGCAAAGAGGAAGTCGCCTTTCTCAACGACCTCGCCGACAAACTCAAGATCCCGAGCGACGAGAGCAAAGCGCTCCTCGAGGCCGCGGGAACACGAGCGAAGAAGTTTCTGAACCTGCTGAAGTAGCGGTCAGACGCGTGTGCGCAGGGCTTCGATCTCTTTGAGAAGAGCGGTCGGACTGAAGGGCTTGGTGTAGTAGGCGGTCGCGCCAACGCCGAGCGCGCGCTCTTTGCTTTGCGCGTCGTCCATCGCGCTGATGATCAAGATCGGTACGGTCTTGGTCTCGGGCTCTGCGCGCAGACGCTCGCAGACTTCGAATCCGTCGAGCGAGCCTGGCAAGTTCAGGTCGAGCAGGATCACATCAGGAGTGCGCACGCGCGCGGATTCGATTCCGCGGGCGCCCGTGGGCACAGCGACGACCTCATGACCACGCCCGCTGACGAGGGCTTCGATCATTTGCCGAATCGAGTCGGAGTCTTCGACAATCAGGATCCGCATTGGGCAGCAGCATACACGGTCTCGGCAATCCACGGATCTTTGAGGGCTACCTCAGCGGCGGAAGGTGATCGCCACACGCAGACCGCCGCGCGGAGAGTCAGACAGCTCGAAGGTCGCGCCTTGCCAGGCTGACACTTCTGCTGCGACATAAATCGGCAGGTTCGTGGGGCGCCCGTAGGTGCCGGGCTCGATCTCGAGCGCTGCAAAGGCTCGCCGTGCCGCAAGCGGCAAGGGTGGACCCGAGTCATCGACCATGATGCGCGGACCGACTTCTTCGTCGAGGATCTCGACATGAATCTCAGAGCCGCGCGGGGATGACGCGATGGCTTGACTCAACAATTGATCGAGCAACAAACCTGCTGCGCGAGGAGCCACGCGTGCGATGGCGGGCGAGCCTGCAGGGGTGCACTTGAGCGTCACGCCGTTTTTCTCGGCGCGCGCCAAGTGCGTTTTGACGTGCGTTGCGGCAAGCTCGGATACATCGACCGGACCGGGGATCTCATTGCAGTCGAGCGTGCCGACTTGAGAGAGGGTGACGGACAAGTCATGGGCTTGCGTCACGGCGCGTCGAATGGCCTGCGCGCGCGTGTCGGTTGGATCATCCGTGGTGCCGTGAAGCTCGCGCATGGCGGGCGCGAGAGCCGACCGCAATTCGCCAGCGACGCCAGAGGCGAGACGCGTGAGTACTGCAAATCGATCGTGCGACTCGGAGCCACCAAGTGGCGGAGGAAAGGTCGACGGGGAGACGGATTCTTCATGCGGAGAAAACGCCTCCGCGAGCTCACGTGCGTAGGCCTCGCCTTGTTTGCGCGCTTCGACGAGTTCCTTCTGGAGGGCTTCGCGTTCTTTTTTCTCGCTGACGCCATCGGCGGGAAGACTCACGAGCTCCATGCCGCCTTCGAGCTCGAGCTTGCCGCCATAGCGGGTCGCCATGCGCGAGAGCCAGGCGCGCTCGGTCGACGCGCTCGAGGAGCTGTCAGGTCCGAGGACGACGCCCACTTTCACGTCGTCGCCTTCGCGCTTGATGTTGATCGCGCCTTCGCTCCCCTGCCCGTGCATCACGAGCAACTGCAACATGCGCCGGAGCTCGGCTTCGTCGCCGAACACTTCGGTTCCGCTGCCAGGCTCGATCGACACGCGCGCGTCGGGGGCGACTTCCCAGAGGAGCGCGGCGAGATCGATGCGACCTCGACGAGCGCCAAACTTGGAGGGCTTGTGATGCAGACCCGAGAGCATCTTCATCGCGTCGTCGAGCGCATCGAGTGTGGCGTCGAGACCTTCGGGAGAGGCGTCTTGCGGAGGAGGATTGCTCTTGAGGACTTGGACGCCGAGTCGCAGGCGCTCTGCGGCACCCGAGGCTTCTTGAGTGAGCAGCCAGCCGAGTTCTTGACGGGTTAATCTGCCTTTGGACACGAAGGCGAGCATACGCGAAGCCCGAGGGGATGCGATCGAGCATTACGAGGTGAG
>JAYVXK010000756.1:0-4853 GCA_043785265.1 Myxococcales bacterium
GCCCGCGTGATCGGCGATCACGTATTCCCCGCCCGGCTTCAGCGCGGCGAAAACCGCCTTGTTCATCGATGATTGCCAAACCCACGCGCTCTTGGTCGCTTTTGTGGGTGGATGTCGTGTTGTGTTGGGGCGTTCGAGTGTACAAAGAGGGTCGCATGTTTCACCCTTCCATGACGTCACCAAGCCTCTTGCCGCGGTTCCTCCTCGCTCTTGTCGTCTTCACAGCGCTCGGGCTCGCGGCTCCCAATGCAAAAGCCGTGGGGACGCGCACCTTCGTGCTGGATACGATGGAAGAGCTGAGTGGCGGCGATCTCAAGGGAGTTGCTGTTGGCTCTGATGGTGTCGTTCGGGCTGGATTTACGCTCGGAAGCGTCGCTGTACCGGACGCGACTGCTGTGTGGTCCGCGCTCACTCTTGCGGATGGGACCGTGCTCCTTGGAACGAGTCCGAATGGCGCGGTGATGAAGGTCTCTGGCGATCAGGTGAGTGTCTTCGCCGAGACGAAAGAACTCGCGGTCACCGCTCTCGCCGAAGACGCCAAGGGAACCGTGTTCGCGGCGACCATGCCTGACGGCAAGATCTACAAAGTCTCCCAAGGAAAAGCCGAAGCGTTCGTGACGCTGCCAGACACGACGCACGTGTGGGCGCTCGCGTTCGACAAGACCAAGACTGTGCTGTTTGCGGCCACTGGACCTGAAGGCAAAGTGTTTCGCGTCGACGCAAGCGGCGCGGCGGCGATCTATTTCAAGAGCGACGAACCTCATTTGGTGTCGCTCGCGGTGGGTCCGAATGGAGAAATTTACGCTGGATCCAGCGGCAAAGCGCTGCTCTACAAGATCGCCGCGCCTGGACGCGCCACGGTGCTCTACGACTTTCCGGGAGAGGAAGTTCGCTCCATCGCAGTCTCTCCGAACGGACCGGTGTTCGCGATCTCCAATGAGTATGGTGAGCAACCCGAGGTGCCGCGACGCACGGGAGGCACCCGCCCAGCGAGCGCTGCCACGACCGCACGCCCGAAGCCAGGCAAAGGCACACTGACGCGCATTGATGCACAAGGTCGCCCCGAGAAACTCATGCACCACGACGAGTTTCATTACATGTCTCTCGCGGTGGACGGCGCCGGACACCCTTATGTCGGCACTGGCGCGGAGGGTCGCGTCTACACAGTCGATGACACGCACGCCATCACTCTCGTGGCAGACACCGATGAGCGAGCCATTGGCGCGATCGGACTTGGCGGTCTCCCTCAAAACACCGTGCGCGCTTTTTTTGCTTCGAGTGATGCGTGCAATTTCCACAGAGTGATGAGCCGAGGCGGAGCAGACGCTGTGTGGACGAGCAAGTCGTTCGACACGGGATTGCCTGCAAAATACGGCACGCTGTCGTGGCGCGCGACCGGCGGCCTCGAGATGTCCATGCGCACGGGCAACACGGACAAACCCGACGCGACATGGACCACATGGTCCAACCCGCTTGCAGCTCCAGGCGGCACGAATGTCGCTGACGGTCGTTATGTTCAAGTTCGCGCACGGTGGTCACGTGATCCAAACGCGGAGCTCGTCGAAGTCTCCATCCCCTTCGTCACAGAGAATGTGCGCGCGGTCGTGACCAGTGTGGACGCCTCGATGAAGGGCTCCGCGCGAGACTCGAAAGAAGGCCTGGTCGCCAGCGGCGGTGAAAACCCCAAGCATGACTCCATCGTCAAAGTGACATGGCACGTGGACAATCCGGATCTAGACGCCATGCGTTTTCGCCTCGCCTATCGACGCGAAGAGCAGAAAGCCTGGCGCGACATGAACCGCACCGACGAGATCGTGGTGTCACCCAAAGCAGAATACGACTGGGAAACAAGCGCTCTGCCCGAAGGCAAGTACCGCGTGCGCGTCGAAGCGAGCGACGAGATCTCGAACCCTCCCGAGCGCGCACAAAAAGACTCGCTCGAATCCCAGACTGTTCTGGTCGACAACACGCCCCCCACCTTCACTGCCCTCACCATCAATGGGCGGAAGCTCAAGGCTCGCGTCGTCGACGTGGTTGGGCCAATCGCGCGAGTCGAAGTCGCAGTAGATGGCCGACTCGAATGGCGACCCATCGCACCTCAAGACGGCCTCTACGACTCTGCCGATGAATCATTCGACGCCGATGTCTCCTCCATCGTCCCCGCCGGCTCTCACATCGTCGCAGTGCGAGCCTCCGACAGCGCGGGAAATACAGTCGTTCGCGAGATCGAGTCGAACTGACTCTTCGAACTCGCCGACTACACTTGGTTGGTTGGACCGCAACGCACACAGCCGATAGCCCCTCTCGGAACCATCGGCTGTTGCGTAGCAAACGGCGACGGGATCAGATCCCGTTTTTCAAGCAGGCGGAGTCCACAGCGGGCGCCGCGCACTTGAGGCTCTTGCATGTCTGACAGGCGGAGCAGTCCGTATCGACAGCGCACGCCATGTTGACGCACTCGTTCGTCGCCACGTTGCACGTCTGGTTGGTGTTCCACGTGCAATCGGAATTGCCCGCGCACCATTCCACATTGGACGTGGTCTGCTTGTCATTGGCACCAGTCCGTCGCGGCACATTCAAGATGTACGTGTAGACGGCTTGCTGATCCTCGGGGACCATGTTCTTGAACGTCTGCCAAGGCATGGGCCACGCGACCGCTTCCTTCTGCGCATCGAGCGAGTGAATGCCCTGGTCGAAGATGGCCATGAAGGCGGCGAACGAATCGCCGTAGCCGTGCGTCGCGCCAGAGAGGTCTTGAGACATGGCGCGCGACGTGTGGCTGGCCTGAGCGCCTGGAGGCAGAATCTTGTTCACCTGGCCACCAGACAAGTACATCGCGGTGTTGACCTTCGCGCCGGCTCTTGCCGGGTTCGTGTGGCACGAGCTGCAAGCAGCGATCGAGTTCACGAGGTAGCTGCCGCGTCCGAAGTGCTCCTGATCAGCGACCGACGCTGAAGTCGTGCCCGTGTTGTTGCCGAAGCCGGCAGGCGTCGCGAGGGGCTGGATGGCCAGACCTCGGAGGACGTTGTCCGGATCCGTCGATCCGTCGGCGGGGAGATCAGGCCGGAGGTCGTCGGTGTCGCCGTCGTTGTAGGTGACCGATAGCGGAATCGGCGCGGTGGCGAACGTTCCCTTGTTGTCTGACCCAACTGGGTTGACGACAGACGGGATCGCCTGGAAATAGGCGTACATCGCCTTGATATCGGCCACGCTCATCCAGCGGTAGTACTCCCAAGGCATCACGAGGAGTGCTTCGGTCTTTTTGGCTGGGTCGATCCCGGCTTGGAGCGCGTTGATGAAATCGTTCTCGGTGAGCGCGGGGCCGCCCACCGTGATGTTCTTCGCGATGACGAAGTTGCCACCGCCCAGGTTGAACTGCTGTCCGCCCGCGAAGGGCTTCGGCACGGCGTCGGTCGATGCGTGACAATCATTGCAGTGACCGAGAGCGTTCACGAGGTAACTGCCGTAGCCGAGTTTCTCCACGGCGGCGGAGCCGAGTCCGGCGATGTTGATGGGGACTGGCGAAGCGTCGAGCCCAGCCTTCGCTCGCGCGGAGAGGACCACCACGGTTGTCGTTCCACCATCACCCTGAGCGCCGTTTGGGCCGCCGGATCCCGATGGGCCAGGCGCGCCGACGCTACCCGCGGCACCTGGAGCACCTGCAGCCCCAGGATCCCCACTGCACGCCGGTATCAAGAAAGCAGACGCGACTCCGGTCAACGCGAGCGCGGCTAATATGTAGGTTCTCATGACAGACTCCTTATCGTGGTGAACGCACCCTCGGGGGCGCGCGCAGTTACTTGTGCAAACTGAAATCCGATGTGGCGTCCCCAGCGCCGACGACTGCTGTCTGCGGATCGGCCGACGCGCCAACTGCCCAGACGGCAACCTTGTGGCTTCCCTCCGGTACATCCTTGATGACGTAGTTTCCGCGGCCGTTGGTGAGCGCGAAGTAGCTCGAGGGGGACACGAACACGTGCGCGAGCATGTTCGGGTGCAGGTTGCACAGCAGACGGTGCGCGCCGGTCTGCTTGAACGCCTGCGCGCGGTGCGCGTGCTGCGAGATCATCCCGAGATTGAATTTCTCGTCCGTCGAATAAACGTTATGTGGGAAGGGATCGTTGTTCGAAAACGTGACGCTGCCCCCGACCGCAATCGCGACCATGCCCGGGACGAACGTCATGTTGGTCTGGTCGATGAGCGCGTTGTCTCCACGGCCTGCCACCACGGGTGCGTCTGGAAGATAGACGACGGCGTTTGGCACGGGCTTGCTGGATGGACCCATGACGACGCCTTGCAGCACATGAAGTGGCTTGCTTGCGTCGAACGTCGGCGCCACGGGCGCGGAGGACGCTGACGCGCTCGGCGCGGAGCTGGGCGCAGGCGGAAGTGCCGCCGTGGTGGGCGCATTCGCGCAGCTTGTGGAGGGGCACGCGCACGGCAGAATGGGGGAGGCTGCAGCCGCGAGCGTGGCAGGGTCGTACACCACGCTCGGTTCCGCTCCGGCACAGCGCAACGCTGCAAAGCAGCACGCTGCAGCGGTCAAGATCAACGAACTTTGGCGAAAACTCATGATGGGGTTGCCTTTCGAATCCATGCTCATTGCACGACGATGTCCGTGGTCATGCCCTTGTGAACATCGCAGCCGAGCGCGCCTGCGAACCGGCCCGGCGTTGGCGGAGCGGTCCAATCCAGTGTCGCCGTGGCTGGGCTCGCAGGCATGGCGACGTCCGCGGTGCCGTAGCTCGGGATCGAGATCATGAACTTGTGCACTTCGCCGCCTGGGTCGCTCGTGAGAATGAAGTGAACCTTGGCACCGGCGGGTACGTCCAAAATGGCCAGGCCGTCTGCCC
>JAYVXK010000757.1:0-4843 GCA_043785265.1 Myxococcales bacterium
GAGCCAAGACCAAAGTCGGCAGTCTCGGAGGTGGATTCGTTTCGAGCGGAGACATCGTCAGTGCGATCGGCGGAGCGACCTACGTGACCGTCAAAGGCAACGGCTGCGGAGACTGCCTCGTCGAGGTCAATCCAAAGACTGGCGCACTCGCCAAAAACTGGGGCGATGTGGGTCACACGGATGTGTTTGGTGTCGCGTTCTGGGCGGGCAAAGTGTTTGGCTTCGCCAATGACGGCTCTCTGTTCGAGATGACCTTGGCCAACGGCACCGTCACCAGCACGACTCTTTCGTCTCCCGCCAACGCGTGGGCAGGCGCGGGGTCGACCACGAGCGCGCCGCTGATACCGCCCAACTAAACAGCCCCTCCCGACCTCCCCCATGGCCGTGGGGGAGGAGCGGAGACACGACCGCGAAGATCCGTCATCGCTTCTCCTCCTCCCCCATGGCCATAGGGGAGGCTGGGAGGGGGACCGGTCAGCGGAGGACGTGACGCCGATGTTTTGCCGCACCGGGGAGGGCGGTCACGTCGACCAACAAAGACAGGACGAGTGTGAACAGTCGACGGTAGGTCTCGTGTGAATGTGCGACGGCTGGCGCGGCGCTCTCGAGCACCTTTGCGCCTTTGTCGTGGACGACCTTCTTGGCCATGTCGAGCGCGTGCATCTTGCTGCTCGACTCCGCGACGTCTTCCTCCTGCATGCGACCGATCACATGCAAATACTCGCCGATGAGCGCGCCCAGTGCTTCGCTTGGAACCTTGTGCGTGTCGATCGCGCCGTTTTCTCGCATGAAACGCAGCATCACAGCGCTGTGCTCGATGGCCACATGCAGCTCGCGATGAGCGTCTTGCCCGAGACCCGCGTCGTCCAACAGATCCACGATGGTGATGCGCCAATCATCACGTCGCGATCGACTCGCGCCATCCCAAAGCGACTCCTCGACGCGAATCGAGCGAATCAGGGGAGCTCTTCGCTCGACCACACACGACGATTGCTCGGCGTGGGAGCTGCGACGTCGTCCCACTCTACTTCGATGTCGACCAAGGTCGGCGCACCGTCAGCCCGAGTCAGAGGGTGGTCGTTTCGGATTTCGAAGAGGTCGATCATCGTCTTCATGGTGGGGGAGCTCTCTTTGGAGTCTTCGACTGCAAGAGTGTGGCCGAGTTCGTTGGCGAGTTGCGGGACGTTCATTTTCGGAAGAACCCTCACGAGGTCTACGTACGAGTAGACGAGATTCTGCCAAGAGCCATACACTTGGCGCGATCCCCCGGTGCCGCACGCTCGAACGGAAGTGAGAGTACGGACCGAAACTGGTAGAACAGACGAGAGCAGCTGGATCTCGCCTGCCCCAGGCACCTCCGCGCGGGATCCATGGGCCATGACTCGAAACGACAACCCCTACCGCAAACCCGACCGCTTCACGCAGGCAGCGAAGAAGGCCGGATTCCCCGCGCGAAGCGTCTTCAAACTCGAAGACATCGATCGTCGGACGCACCTGCTCCGCGCCGGAATGCGCGTGCTCGACCTTGGTGCTGCTCCGGGCAGTTGGTCGATGTACGTAGCCAACAAGATCGGGCCCAAGGGGCGACTGCTCGCCATCGATCTCGATCCGCTCACGATCACACTCGCTCCGCAGGCGACATTCGTTCAAGGAGACGCGCTCGCTCTCGACAATGAGGCCCTCGCGACTTTCGCGCCGTATGACGTCGTCCTCAGCGACATGGCACCGCGCACGACGGGCAACCGGCTCGGCGATCAAACGCGCAGCTATGAGCTCTTCATGCGCGCGCTCGCGGTCGCAGGTACACTGCTCGTGCCAGGTGGGGCCTTCGTTGGAAAAATTTTCATGGGTGAGGATCTGCCTCTCGCGCGTGCGGAGGTCCGCAAGCTGTTCCAAAAGGAGCGGCTCATTCGACCCGAGGGAACACGCAGCGTGAGCTACGAAGTCTTCATCGTGGCCGAAGGGCGGCTGACCCCGTGAGCGCGTTCGCACACGACGCGCATGTTGGCGGCCGATTTTTGATCGAGCGAGAGGTCGGTCGCGGAGGCGTGGGGATCGTCTATCGCGCGCACGATGACGTGACCGGGCAGACCGTGGCGCTGAAGGTCATCGCGATTTCTGGTGTCGACGCTGGCGAAGAAGCGCGTTTTCGTCGCGAAGGCCGCGTGCTCGCAGGCTTGCGTCATCCGGGCATCGTTCGACTCGTTGCGTTTGGTCAGCTCGATGACGGCGCGCCGTATGTCGCAATGGAGTGGCTCGAGGGTGAGGACATCGCGCAACGCCAGCGCCGCTCGCCGTTGCCCTTGGCGCAAGCAGTCGACGTTGCCGCGCAAGTCGCCGGCGCTCTCGCTGCCGCGCACACCGCCGGGATTGTGCATCGCGACGTGAAGCCGTCGAATGTGATCCTCCTTGGCAGCGGCCCTGGATCCACGGGTCGCGCAGAGGCCAAGCTCGTCGACTTTGGCGTGGCCGCAGTCGAAGACGCCAAGCTCACTCGCACGGGTGCTATCATCGGGACGCCGGCGTACATGGCGCCAGAGCAAGCGCGTGGCGACGAAGAGGTCGATCATCGCGCAGACCTCTACGCGCTGGGCGCGACACTGTTCGAAATGATCGCAGGTCGTCCACCGCACGTGGGCCCAACTCCTGTCGCGATCTTGGCGAGACTCGTCACCACGCCACCGCCTCGCTTGTCGGACGTGTATCCAAACGCGCCTGTCGTGCTCGACAATCTCATGGCCGAGTTGCTCGCCACGAGCCCCTCGGACCGGCCTGCTTCTGCCGCAGAAGTAAGTGAGCGGTTGCAGGCGATCGCCACGGACATCGTCGCGCGCAGCAGCGGAGCGACCTCCATGATGTCGGACGATGCGCCCATCAGTGCCATCGGCCCAGCGAGCGCCATGGCGGCGCCTTCGGGTGGTGGTTCGCGTTTGGTCACCACCATCCTCGCGACGCAAGTGGCCAAAGGCGCACCGCGAGCGAGGCTCATTGCACACCTGCGAGCACGCGGCGCCGAAGCAACCGAGCTTGGCGGTGATGCGATCGTTGCGCACCTAGGCGTGCGCCGCGCCATGGGCGACGAAGCTATGCGCGCGATTGATCTCGCGTTGCGCCTCGCGAAGGTGAACGCGGCAGTCGGCATCGCGACCGGACGCACACGCGTCGAACGCACGCGTCCGATAGGCGAAGTAGTCGATCGTGCGGCGGCGCTCGCTCGTGATGCTCAGCGCGGTCAAGTGCTCGCGGACGTGACGACCACAGAGTTGGCGCGCGGACGCTTCGAGTTCCAGGCGCGCGACGACGGTACGAGTGTGGTGACCGCGGCAATGAGCGGTCGCAAAGAGGGAAGTGGCGGCGCACCCTTCGTGGGTCGCGAAGCAGAGCTCGTGCAGATCATGAGCAGCTACGATCGCGCCGTCGAAGAAAAAACCCCAGTGCTGGTGACGATCACGGGGGCGCCGGGCATAGGGAAAACAAGGCTCCGCAGCGAAGCACTCTCGCGCATCGGATCGCACTCGAGTGGCGCGCGAATCGCGATGGTGCGCTGCGAGACATTCGGCAAGACACACGCGCTTGGAGTCGTCGCCGATCTCACACGAAGTCTTTCGGGCGTTCCCAAAGGCGCATCTCTCGACGACGCGCACCTCGCGATCGGCGCGCTCACCGCGATGACGGGTTTGAATCTCGAGGGTGACGCAGCCGATCTGTTCGCGCGCTTGCTCGCGAACGAGCCGCTCCCCGAACTCGCAGACGCACGCGCCGCACGCGACGCCCTCTGGATTGCATTGACCGACCTCATCGTCGAGCTGGCTCGTCGGTCGCCGCTCGTGATGAGCATCGAAGACGCGCAGTGGGCCGACCTCGAGAGTTTGTCGTGGCTCGATCACGTGCTCGGTCGCGCAGCGCAATCTCCCTTGTGGGCCATGCTCACCACACGACCCACTCTTTGGCGGGACGATCCGGAGCGGTTTTCTGGTCGCGATCATGTGCGGGTCGAGTTGCGACCGCTCTCCAAGCGGAGCGTGCGTGCGATCGCAACGGCCATTCTTGGCGAGCGCGTATCGCCTGCAGAGACAGAGCTCGCCGCGGAGACGATCGCGGCACAAGCCGGCGGGTCGCCCTTGTTCGCAGAAGAACTCGCGAGGCTCACGGCGCAAGGACGAGACGCGTCGAGCGCGCCGACGATCGAAGCCGCGATGCAGGTCCAGCTCGACTCACTCGATGACGCTGCACGAGAAGCGGCCGCGCGCTTGAGTGTGTTCGGCCTGGTCGGCTGGGACACTGGACTCGAAGCGCTCGGGGTACCACTTGCCGCGGAGATGCTGCGCAGTCTCGCGGGCAATGAGATCGTCGTCGAACAAGCCCACTCTCGCTACAAAGGCACGCGCGAATTCGGCTTCAAACATGCGCTCATGCGCGAGGTCGCTTATGCGTCCCTCGGCGACGAGATGCTCAAAGACTTCCACGTGCGCACGGGTCGATGGCTCGCGAAAATGGGAGAAGACGACGCCACTGTCGCGCGCCACCTCGAACTCGGGAGCGCGCACGAAGAGGCCGCGGGCTATCTCGAGAAGGCAGCTCGCCGCGCGCTCGCGGCTCACGCTCTCGCAGACGCAGTCGTGATGGCCGAAAAGGCTCTCGCGTTCGCGAACGACAAGCCGACCCAATTTGCGCGAGCGTTGATTCTCGACGAAGCATGGAATCGCCAAGATGCACGCGCAGGCGAGCGCGACTCCGCGGTGCGTGCGATGGAAGAGGCCGTCTATGACGAGGCGAGCGCGGTCCGTGCACGCGGCGCGCGCGTTCGTTACGAGGACGCATGCGGCGGCGATCCCGAGACGAG
>JAYVXK010000758.1:0-4842 GCA_043785265.1 Myxococcales bacterium
GGAGTGCGCGCTCTGCGTCCTTGGTGTGATGTTCGTACAGCTTGGCCAACTCGAGACGAGTCTTCTTGCAGTCGATCTCGTCTGCGATTTTTTCGAACAAACAAAGTGCGCGGTCGCGATCGCCCATCGCTTTGGCGAGCTCTGCGCCCGCGCGCAAGGACAGGGGGCTGTTGTTCACCATCGCGCGGTCTGCAGCTTCGCGAGCGTCATCGAACGCACGCGCACGCTTGAGTGTGAGCGACACGCCTGCAAGATCGTCCGGCAGCAAGCGCGAGCTGTCGATCGGTTCGCCATAGAGGCCTGCGAGTGCTGCCATGGTGAGCACATCCCATGTGTTGTGTTCGATCACACCGAGCAGGGGGCGAGCCTCTCCGGTGCGGAGAAAATGCAGGTAACACGCGCTCACTTCTCCACTGGGAGTGTCGTCGTGACGCTCGAAACCGAGCACTTCTCGCTCGAGCGCGACGAGTCGACAGTCGACGCCACGTGGCTTGTGAAGCCTGCGCGCGATGTGCAAAAGATCGAGATGCGGCAGATCGGGGGCTGCCGCCGAGCGGGTCATGACCAGACGCGTGCGCAAAAGTGGCAAGTCGAACGCCTTGCCGTTGAACGTGACGACGAGTTCGGCCTGGCGCATGCGCTCGAGCACACGTTCGAGCATGGGTGCCTCTTCACCGAGATTGCGAACGAGCAACTGCTCCACCACGAGTTTGTCTTCTGAAAAGAAAGCCAGACCCACGAGGAACGCGATGGTGCCGGTGCCACCCGAGAGGCCTGTCGTCTCTGTGTCGAGGTAGAGCGCTCGTGAGAGATCGACTGTGGCCAGGCGCGGATCGAGAGCCAACAAGGACAACAAGCGCGCGTCCGCGTGGCGAGCAGCGAACACGGGAGCATGACCCACGCGATGGCTCGCACCGAGCTCGAGTCGGCGCACGTGGAGCAGCCCGCGCTCAGTTTCGACCGAGATAAAGGGCAAATCCTCAGTCTCGACCGCGGGCGCTCGGCGTGACTTGCTATGCACCGATTTTTCGAGAATGCGCTGCATGCGTGCGCGCAGGTCGTCGAGGACGGGACTCGGAGCGCGTGGCATCGCAAAGGACGACGCGGCCTCAGGACGCATGGTGAGACGTTGGAGTTTGCCGCGAAACGACACGCCCTACGATACATCCGTTTAGTGGTCGCTGCCAAGAGAAGCGGCGGAAAATGGTCAGGGGCTGTCTTTTGAAACGACAGGCGCCACGATCTTCGCGCGAATCCACGAGTGCGGACGGTCGTCGTGGAAGGTGACGTCGTCTTCGTGTCCCGTTCGGTCGATGCCGAGCGCGTGCAACTCCCCGTCGAGGTCCATCGCTTCGCCCTTGATGGCGTAGCGCTCGTACATGTCCGTGAGCACGTGCGTGCTCGTGATGGTGTCTCCTGCGCGCATCGTGTCTGCCACCGTCCACACGTGTTCGGCGTCGCCGCCCTTGGCGAGGATGCCGCGCATCACGTCGTCGAGAGACATCTGCCCTTTGGTTGCTTGCCGAATGCGCACGTCGGCCAGCATCACGAATATCGCGCCGCCCCAGTAAATAGCGTCGATTCCGTGTCGCTCCTCGAGCGCGACCGCCTCGCCTTTTTCGGGGAGACCGCGCGGCATTTCGCGCGCGAAGCCTCGCCACATGTTGACGGAGTCACGCCACCCCATCCGCGTGCGCAACACAGGCTCGTAGTAAGTCGCGATGCCTTCACCGAGCCAACGACCTTCGTTTTGGAAAGTCGGAAACCCCAAGTGCACCATCTCGTGCACCAGGATCCAATCCTTGTGCATCTTCGCGCCGTCGCTATCGGCGCCCGTGAGCACGAGGATGGTCGAGCCTCCGAGTGAGAGGACTTTGCCGAACACAGGTTCGTCGACATCAGGCAGTGGCAAAAAGAATATCGACGCGTGAGGCACCGGAAAATGGCCATAAAGCGTGGCTACGCATGTTGCTGCGTCATGGACCCAGGCGTCGAGAGCGGGCTCTCCCATGGCGAGTTTGCGGTCGAGGATCACTGGCTCCACGTCGCCGCCTGCGATTCGCATGGTGCGCGTGCGGACCTTCCCGAACGCCGCGAACGATCCCTCCGCGAAGTCACCCGACAACAAGCCTCGCTTGCCGTCACCTAGATCTCGCATGGAACCCACCCATGGCACGTCTGCCCACGAACTCGTTGGCGCATGCGCAGGCGTCATCGCGATCTCGAAGCGCGAGCGCATGATTGGCGTCGGGTGGAGAAGCCACGCGTAGCTTGGCGCCAGATACGACGCGCCGACTTTTGCAATGCCGTCCTCGCCGCCGCGACAATGGTCGAGATTGATCTCGTAGCGCACTTTGCATTTGCGCAGACACTCCGGAACATGCCACGTGCCGTTTTCGCTCGAAACGAGTTTCCATGCACCATCGCGAAAGACTTCGACGCGCGATGCGTCCGACACGTCGTCAGAGATGGTCAGGTCGGCCACACCACCCGGGTCGAAGGTCGCCTCGATGCCAAGCGTCGGAACCGCAGAAACATCGACTGAATAGGTGTACAGAGCGATGATCGACGCAGGCGGTGGTCCGGCGACGGGTGGCGCATGAACACACGCGACAAGCAGAAGTGTACTCCAACCGAGGCGCGTCATGGTTTCCACTGAAAAGAATCGACGAGGACGGGAGGGCTGCCTCCGACAGGGTCCGTGACGCCGATCACAAAGGTATCGATGACCGGACCGTCGTCCAGGTCGCGCACGCGCATGCGAACGAAATGTTTGAAGGCGGGCAATCCAAGAGCGGCGAACGGTTGGGCGTGATTGAGGCCCAGTCGCGCGATGAGAGCGAGCATCGTTCCGAACGCAGCGCAGCTCGCGAGTGTGGCCGTGAGCCACGCAAGCAGTACCGCCACAAACGACCCAACGCGAAACTCGAGACCGATGGTGTCGATCGCGATCCCGCCTGCGAGCGGAACGACGCCGATGAACAGGCCTAAAATAGCCGCGAACGGGATGATGCGGTGTTTGCGGTGACGACGCCATCCGACCAGCAACGCAGTTCCCATGGCGACGATCGCAGAATGGAGGACCGCGAGCGGCACCGACCAATCGATGCCGTAGTGGAGGTGCACCGACAGCTCTATCGCCTGCAGGATGCCGAGATAGCCCCACACGAGCAGACCGGCTTTGCCCGACGCCACGTGCCACGGTAGTCCCCACAACATGGACGCGGACGCGATGGGTCCAGGGAACTCTTTGTCTCTCTTGTAGACGCCACCACTCGCGATGCGCGATCCATGCAAAAACGCGCCTCCGCCGCCTGCAACGACATGCACACTCTTGCCCTCGTGCGAGCGCTCGTAGTGGTGAATGTCACCCGAGAGAACGAAGCATGGTTGTTTCTTTGCCTTCAGATCGAGTGACGCGAGTGACTGCGCGCCATGAGGGCGGACCTCTCCCCACGCACGCACGGGATCAGGGAGCACGACGAGCCGCGCGCGAACGTCTTTGGAGGCGAAGAAGGCTCGTTGACGTGAATCGATGTTGCGCAACTGTCGATCGACGCCGAGCAGATCGAGACCCTTGGCGAGCGGCAACCGAAAATAACTCGCCCGTTGGACCGGGACATAACCCCAGAGGGCGAGCTGCCCAGGTTTGGCCACGGTGCCGCCGCGCGAAAATGCTTCGGCCCACGCGAGCACGGGATGCTCGTTGGTCTCTGGAAACAAGGTCTCTCGCGTGTTTTTTATGGGCGCCTCGAAGTCGCTCGCGATCTGAAAGAGGCGCGCGAATCCATCGAGACCATCGTACCAATCGTGATTGCCTGGGACGCCGAGCAACACGCGCGGCGCTTCGTCGTCGAGATTTTCGAGGACGTGATTGAACGGATCGAGCAGACGTCGCGACATCTCTCGAACCGTGGCGACGGGATAGGCGAGGTCACCGCCGTGGATCATGACGTGCGCGCGCGGAAGGCGAAGCGTCTTTTGGTCGTCGTCGAGATCAGGCGCTGAATAGTCACGCGCGATGAGTTTGGCGACCGCTTCGCTCACGTTCACGTCGTCCCCGGTATCGGCCACAAAATCGATCCACACCTCCCCGCCCATCACCGCAACGAGCGTGTTTCCAGCCTTCGAACCGCGATCTTTGAGCACGCCACGCATGCGCGCGAGGAGCTCGGCCGGATCGTCTGGTTGCATCCACTGACGCGAGTCGATGTTGTCGGTCGCGATCGCCGACGCGAGCAGATGCCGCAAATGACCCCAAAAAGCAGTCACGCCAAACCATGCAATCGCTCGAGGAGACTTCGACCCACGTGTGAATCGCACGCTCGCGTCTTTCGGACACGGCAGAAGCTTGGTGGGCTCCAGGGTCGCCGCTTCTTCCTCTCGAATCTGTTGGGGGTGCGCAGCCAAGCAGACCGATGATGGCGTCTCTCTATGCTGATGTCACTAGAGGTCCGATCGCGCGAGTGCGCTAAAAGGCCAAGTCGACCGCGTTTTGTTGGTTTGTGCGCACTTGTGTTCGCCCTTCGCGACTCCCTGGAGCGGGCGCTGCTCCGGCTGGCGCAGTGGCTGAAGTGGCAAACGGTTGAGGACCGAAGTTCGCTTCGGCTTGCGTGATCGCGGCGCTCTGGTTTTCGAAGTCCTTGTCGAGGCCAGCGAAACCACCGGCCATCGGTTTGGTCGTCGGCATGTTTCTCGCGGCGGAATGTCGGGCCTCGAGTTCGTTGCCCTGGCTCGCCAATCGCGCGCGTGCTTGCTCGAGGTGACCTCCTTCGAAGAGCAGGTTCGCTTCGGTGAGCGTCTGCGCGGTCCGACTGCGCTCGAGGCGCGCGGCGACGAACG
>JAYVXK010000759.1:0-14963 GCA_043785265.1 Myxococcales bacterium
GTGCGGGCGCGGGGACCGGGGCGGGGACGGGGACCGGGACGGGGGCGGGGACGGGGCGGGGACGGGGACGGGGACGGGACGGGTGCGGGGACGGCAACGGCAACGGCGACGGCGACACGGCGGGACGGGGCTTGCGCTCGCGTCACCGCGCACGCTAAAGCCCGCCACCTCAGGGGACTGCAATGACCGACGTAGCCGCATTGACCGAAGACGAGACCGACTCTGAGCATCTTCAGCACGCCGATGGTCGCGTGGAGTTGCGAGACGAGACGCTGGTCTCATCATCGAGTTTGTTCAATCGCGATCTGGCGCCGACACGCGTCGCTCAGCGCACATGGACCTTCTACACGTTCGCGGCGCTGTGGATCTCCATGGCGCATTGCATTCCAACTTACATGCTCGCCTCGGCGCTCATCGGCAGCGGCATGAACTGGTGGCAAGCGCTGCTCACCATCTTGATCGGCAACGCCATCGTGCTCGTGCCCATCTTGGCGAACTCACACCCTGGGACGAAGTACGGCGTACCCTTCCCAGTGTTCGCGCGCGCGGCGTATGGTGTGTATGGCGCGAATGTTCCCGCCGTCATGCGCGCGCTGGTCGCGTGTGGATGGTTCGGCATCAATGCGTGGATCGGCGGGCAAGCGTTGCACACGTTTTTTCGCGCGCTCTCTCCGGCGTGGCCGACCCTCTTGGGCGACGACCTGATCGGTCAACACTTGCTGACCGAGTGGGTGAGCTTCGTGTTGTTCTGGGCGCTCAACATCTTCATCGTCATTCGCGGCATGGAGCTCCTTCGCAAAGTAGAAAATCTCGCGGCTCCGTTCGTGCTCGTGATGACCGCGCTCTTGGTGACATGGGCCATCTGGCGCGCTCACGGGCTGGGTCCGATCATGACCGGCGCGAGCAAGTTTCCGACGCTGGGTTCCTTCTGGAAGGTGTTCGTTCCGAGTGTGACGGCGATGGTCGGCTTTTGGGCGACGCTGTCGCTCAACATGCCTGATTTTACGCGTTTTGGGCGATCACAGCGCGAACAAGCGATGGGCCAAATCGTTGCGCTGCCTTCCACGATGACTGTGTTTGCAGCGATGGGTGTCGTCATCACGAGCGCGTCTGCGATCATCTATGGCAAGACGATTTGGGATCCGATCGAACTGGTCGGTCACTTCAAGTCGCGCTTGATCGTCGGCATCGCGATGTTCACCGTCGTCGTCGCCACGCTCAGCGTGAACATCGCCGCCAATGTCGTCTCGCCCGCCAACGACTTTGCCAACCTCGCACCGAAGCACATTTCGTTTCGCATGGGCGGCATCTTCACGGGTGTCGTCGGTGTGATGATGATGCCGTGGAAACTCATCGCAGACCCTCATGGGTATGTCTTTCAATGGCTTCTTGGTTACTCGGGTGGTCTCGGATCCATCGCGGGCGTGCTGGTCTGCGACTATTGGATCATTCGCAAAAAGCGCCTCGTGCTCGCCGAGCTCTATCGAACGAGTGGCACGTATTCGTATGGATGGGGCGTCAATGCGGCCGCGGTCGGCGCGACGTTGCTCGGTTGCTTGCTGTCTTGGATTGGTCTCGTCGTTCATCCATTGCGCATCTTGTTCGACTACGCCTGGTTCGTCGGAGCGCTGAGCGCAGGGCTCGCTTATTGGGTGTTCATGCAAGGAAAGCTGCCCGCTCGGACCGATCCGTTGGCGCGCCCTTGACGAATTGCACGATCGTACTAAATTGACCCCGTGACCAAGGGACAGGACACTCACGCGACTCTGTTGGCCGCCGCGCTCTCGTTCGCGAGCGAAGAGGGGTTGAGTGGCATCACGATTGGTCGGCTCGCCGCAAAAGTCGGCATGTCCAAGAGCGGACTGTTTGCCCACTTCTCCTCCAAAGAAAACTTGCAGGTCGAGATCCTCAAGAGCGCCATTGATCGTTTCGTGGTCCAAGTGGTCACGCCCGCCCTCAAAGCAAAGCGGGGTGAGCCTCGCGTCGTTGCGCTGTTCGAGCACTGGCTCGCGTGGAAAGACATGTTGCCGGGAGGCTGCATTTTTGCGGTCGCTTCTGTCGAACTCGACGACAAGCCGGGACTCGCCCGAGACGTGCTGGTGGCCTCGCAAAAAGATTGGATCGAGACCGTCGCAACCGCGGCGCGCATCGCGATCAAAGAAGGTCACTTTCGCAAAGACCTCGACGTGGAGCAGTTCGCGCACGAGGTGTACTGCCTTGGCTTTGGCGAGTTGCAGGTCGCGCGCCTGATTCGCGATCCAAAAGCTGGTGTTCGTGCTCGAGCCGCTCTCGAGCGTTTGCTCCGTGACGCACGTCGCCCGCACTAGCCATCCCGCCTAAGAAAGGACCTCAGTCATGCCGAGTTCTTCTGTGTCACACTCTAAAAATAGCACGAACGTTCGTAGCCTACCGTTGGGACTTCGTGCGATAGGCGCCGGCCTGCGTGCGCTCGAAGCTGGGTCGCCATCGCTCGCGGCAAAGGTGGGCACGGAGCTGATGTTTCGCACCTCGCGTCATACGCCCAAGCCATCCGAGCGCGAGTTGCTCCAAGGAGGGGAGCGTTTCACCGTCGTCTCGGAGGGCGTGCGTCTCGCAGCGTGGAGCTTCGGTCAAGGGCCCACTGTGTTGCTCGTGCACGGATGGAACGGCCGCGGGGGACAGCTTGGAGGCTATATCGAGCCATTCGTGAAGCGCGGCTTCCGTGTGGTGACGTTCGACAGTCCAGGTCATGGCGAGAGCGACGGTCATCAATCGTCCTTGGTGGAGTTCGCCAACGCGGTGGACGCAATGCTCACGGCGACCGGCTCGCCCTTTGTTCCCGCGCACGCGGTCATCGCTCACTCGATGGGTGGCGCCGCGGTGACGTATGCGATGAGCCGCCACCGACGCATGCCGGTGACGGAGCACGAGCGTGCGCTTCGGGACGACTTGCCCGTCCGTCGCTTTGCGTTCATTGCCCCGCCGATCGACGTCCGCGACTTCGTGAACGTGTTCACGCGGATGGCCGGCCTCAATTCGCGCACCCACCAAGCGATCAGTCGTGGGATCGAGTCGCGCTTCGCGATGCGCCTCGAGGACTTGTATGCCCCCACTCTCGCCGGAGAACTGAACGCGCCGCTACTCGTCGTCCACGATCAAGACGATCGCGAAGTGCCACTGAGCTGCGGCCGTTTGCTCGCGGAGTCCTGGCCAGGCGCGCAGCTCGAAGTGACGCACGGCCTCGGTCACCAACGGATCTTGCACGACGACGACGTCATCAAGCGAGTGGTGTCGTTCCTCGCCGACTAGTCATCACAGGCTAGACTACCGAGCGTGAGAGGCATCGACGGCTGGTTTTCTGAAGACGAAGGGCGCTGGTACGCTCGATTCGCGCGCAGCCTGCGCGGCGGCACATTTGTCGAGGTCGGATCGTGGAAAGGCCGGAGCACGTCGTTCGTCGGTCCTGTCTGCAATGCGAACGGCACACGTCTGGTGTGCGTCGACCACTTTTGCGGATCAAACGATTCGCTCCGCGGTCGCTATCAAGCGGCTCTCGCGCACGAGAACATCGAGCAGACCTTTCGCGCCAACATGGCCTCTCTCGGCATCACGGTCGAAGTGATCGTCCAGTCGTCAGTCCTTGCAGCGGCACAGTTCGAACTTCGAAGTGTCGATCGCGTTTTTCTCGATGGCAGTCACGATGGCCCGAGCGTCAGGAGCGACTTGAGCGTCTGGAGCGACCGACTGCGAACGGGCGGCGTGCTCGGCGGACACGACTATTGCGACAAGCACCCCGATCTCTGCGCCGTAGTCGACGCGTTTGCAGCAGAAAACAGCCTATTTGTGCACCGTGGCCCCCGATCGATCTACTGGCTGTCGCACACTCGCGCCTCGCCACCCAGCTGAGTCGCAAGGGAACTATTGTTTTTTGCAGACTTCGCTCGCATGCTCGCTGACTCATCCCATGTCGGAGCCGACTGCACCTTCTGCTGAGCGTTCGCTCGCCGACGCGGCGTCGACAATGAGCACGTGGTCATGGAATGTCGCGACCGGTGAAGTGACTTGGTCCGAGGGCATCGAACGTGCGCTCTTCGGTCTTTTGCCCGGTGCGTTTGCGGGCACCTTCGAGGCGTACCTCGCTCTCATGCACCCCGAGGATCGCGCCTATTTTCAAGCTGTGATCGCGCGCACACTCGGAGGAGAAGATGAATACGTCATGTCTCATCGCGTGGTGTGGCCAGACGGCTCGGTGCACTGGGTCGATGGGAGGGGTCGACTGACGCGTGACGCGCAGGGGCAACCCATGGTGCTCACGGGCGTAGCGTGGACGGCGACGGCGGGAAGGAGTGCGGCAGCAAAACTCATTCACTTGCAGCGCGTGCAAGCAGTCGCGGGCGCCGTGAGCAAGGAACTCTTGCGCGTGCAGCGCGAAGAAGACGCTTTCGATCGCGCCTGTCGCATCGCAGTCGAGCATGGGCACTTTCGCTTTGCGTGGATTGGACTCATCGCCCCAGGTGAAGCTCGTGTGCTGCCTATCGCGCGCGCGGGTTTCGAAGAGGGTTATCTCGACGAGGTGACGATCACCGTCGATCTCACGGCGCAAGGGCGCGGACCAGTGGGTCGAGCGATCCGCGAGGCGACACCGGCCGTCGTGAACGACCTCGCCACCGACGAGGCATTCGCTCCATGGTGTGAGCCTGCGGCGCGACGTGGTTATCGTGCGTGTGCCGCGTTCCCGCTTCGACGTGCGGGCGACGTGATCGGCGTGATGGCGATTTATGCAGCTGAAAGCGAGCGCTTCGACGCTGATCAGATCGAGCTATTGCATGGCCTCGTCGACGACATCGGGTTCAAGCTCGATGCGCTGCGCACGGAGGCTCAGAGACTTCTTGCAGAGAGCGCGAGGCGTCTCAGCGAGGAGCGATATCGCGCCCTCGTCGAGCAAGCAGCAGATGCGATCTTTCTCGCCGAAGCAGACGACACATTGGTCGAGGTGAACGCGGCTGCATGCGAGATGACCGGCTACACACGTGACGAACTCGTGGGGCGAAAGATCGCCGCGTTGCTTGCCCCCACACAAGATGGGGCGCCACGATTGCTGATCGGGCATCCGCCTGGCTCGCGCATCGCGGGCGAGAGACGTTTGGTTCGCAAAGACGGCAGCATCATCGACGCAGAACTCAACGCGGTCGTACTCGCGAACGGTCGCATTCAGGGTTACACGCGCGACATCACCCAACGAAAGCTCGTCCAACAGCAACTCATCTTGGCGGATCGCCTCGCGTCGCTCGGACGACTCGCGGCCGGTGTCGCGCACGAGATCAACAACCCGCTGACGTACGTGGCGCTCAATGTAGAGACCATCGAACGCGCGGCCGCGAACGGCCCTCCGTCGACTGCTCTGCTCGAAGAGATCCACGCGGCCGCAAGCGAAGCGCGCGAGGGCGCAGAGCGCGTGAGAGCCATCGTGCGATCGCTCGGTGCATTGAGTCGAGAAGACGAAGGTGGCGTCGGCTCTGTCGATGTTCACAAAGTGCTCGACGGCGCAATTCGACTCACCGAGAACAACATTCGCCATCGCGGGCGCGTCGTTCGACAGTTCGAAGCCCGGCGAGGCGTTCGAGGCAATGACCTGCGACTGTCACAAGTTTTCGTGAACTTGCTCGTCAACGCGGCTGCGGCGCTGCGAGATCGCACACCTGAAGACAACGAGATCCGCGTTCGCACTTACGACGAAGGCGACCTCGTGATCGTGGAGGTCAGCGACAACGGGGTGGGCATCGCGGCTGAAATCATAGGGCGTGTCTTCGATCCATTCTTCACGACCAAACCTGTCGGCGAAGGCACGGGACTCGGACTCTCAATCTCTCATGGCATCGTTAGCGCGTTTGGCGGCGACATCAGTGTCGAGAGCCGACCGAGCGAGGGGACTACGTTTCGCGTCGCCTTGGTGGCTGATATCGGCCTTCCCGCGGTGATCACTGCTCCCTCCAGCAAGAGCCTCAAACACGATCTGCGAGCCCGTTTGCTGATCGTGGATGATGAGGTTCGCCTCGCGCGCAGTCTTGGTGCGCTGCTCGATCAACACGCCGTCACGGTGGCGACGAGTGGACTCGAAGCCTTAGGTCTATGTCAGAACCATACTTATGACTGCATCCTGTGCGACCTGATGATGCCGAACCTCTCGGGCATGGAGCTGCATGCGGAGCTTGCACGCGCGGGACGCGGCCAAGAGCGAATCATGATTTTCATGACCGGCGGCACGTTCACGACTCGCGCGCGTGAGTTCGTCGAAGGTATCCCCAATACCGTGCTCGAGAAGCCTTTCAGTGTGACCCGAGCCGAAGAGGCCATCGCCGCGCTGCTGGCCGAGGCTACTTCGCGACAGACATGATCTGAACGTTCCCCGACCCAGTGTTGACCCACAAGACGTGTGTGTCATCGATGGTGATCAGCGTAGGCTGGGGCTGGCCGCTCGCGAGAACCGTATACGGCTTGCAGTTGCCCTGATCACACTTGAGCACTTGTCCCGGATTGCCCGCGCTCGTCCAATAAATGCCGCTGGCATCGACCGCGACATTCCACGGCGTGGGAAGGTTCGTCGCCATGATCTCGGGAAACGTGCACGTCGCCGGATCGCACCGAGCGAGCGAGCCATTGGTTTGACCGCCGTTGGTCACCCAATAAAGCTTGCCGTCGTAGAAGGCGAGACCATGAACATTGAGACTGTAGTTGACGACCGTCGGGGGGCCGCCGCAGCCTGTGATGGGACACGAGATGATCGCGTTGTTGCTGATGGCGTAGACCTTTGTGCCGTCACTCGTGAGCGCACCGGCTGAAACCCACGTCAGAGGATCGACTTGCATCAGCGGTGTCGGCAGAGTGCAAGCGACCCTGGGACACGACAACACACGAGCCTGACCCGCGCTGGGTCGATCGATCCAACACACGCGATCGCCGCACAGAATCAGCGCTTGCGGAGTGTTGGGCGTGGTCGCGATGGGCTGTGAGTTGCCTCCAGAATCTGGGCGGGACGCGGCGACGCGAATGCTCCCAGAAGCACCAAAAACCGAGTCGCCATACAGAAGGCTGGTGCCATCGAGCGTGAGTTGCGAAGTGATGTCTCTCCCTGGCGCACGCAGAAGCATGGTTCCAATGCCGCCGCAGCCACCAAGAGCACAGTAGCGAATGGCATCATTGTCCACGAAGTAGACATTGGTATTGTCAGACACGATGCCCGGCAGATTGCCAAGACCCCCAATGAGAAGCTGGGGCACAGAAGCTGGCGTGATGGACGCGTCTCCTGCGTCTCCACATTCCGCGAGTTGACATGCTCGATAGCGGTCGAGCGCAACGAGCGTGTTGCAGCCCATGACGATTGCCACAGCGCTGAAGACAGCAAGCAAACGGTAGCTCAAGCAGCTCCATGGGACCGCATTGTCGCGCAGATTGCAACGGATACACGAGCCTTAGTACCCTGCGAACATGACCAACAACGTGGATCGAGAGTTCGCGCATGGGCCGGGGACGCTTCGACTTGGTGACCTCGAGGTTTGCCGCTTGGGTTTTGGCGCGATGCGCTTGCCAGGAAAAGACGTGTGGGGCGAACCGGAAGATCCGGTGCGCGCGGCCAAAGTCGTGCGACGCGTGGTCGAACTCGGGATGAACTTCATCGACACGTCTTGGTACTACGGTCCGCATGTCGCCAATCGCATCATCAAGGAGGCGCTCTTTCCGTATCCAAAAGACTTGGTGATCGCGACCAAACTCGGCGGCAAGCGCTTGCCGAACAAAGGCTGGGCACCGTTCATTCGACCCGAGGAACTCCGCGAGGGCGCAGAGACGGACCTGCGCGAGCTTGGCAAAGACGTGCTCGACATGGTGCACCTTCGTTACATGCGTACCGATGTTCCGTTTCTCGAATCACTCGATGCGCTGATTGCGCTCGTCAAAGAAGGCAAAATTAGGCATCTGGCGTTGAGCAATGTCGGTCGGGCAGAGATCGAAGCAGCGCTCATGCGCACGCCCATCGTGGGAGTCCAAAATCTATACAGCGTGGCAGGCGGCGGCGGTCAGCTGGGGAAGATGGCTCACGCGGAGGTCGTCGATCCTGACGACGTGCTCGCTCTGTGCGAACTCAAAGGCATCGCGTATCTGCCATTCTTTCCACTCGGCGTAGGCGCCTTGGGCCGCCCGCATGCTGCACTCGACGCGACCGCAAAGAAGCACGGCGCCACGACGGCGCAGATCGCCATCGCGTGGTTGCTCGCCAAGTCGAAGGTGATGTTGCCGATCCCCGGCACGAGCTCACCCGAACACTTGGAAGAAAACTGGAACGCGCGGAAGATTCACCTGTCTCCTGAAGAAGTGGCCATGATCGAACGGGACGCTCGCGCTTAGATCCTTAGCCTAAGATATGAGGTTTTAAGACCTAAGGCTCGACGCGATCTTGGTACAAGCGGCGCGCGATGCGGCTAAAAACAGGCGCGGCGGCGGTCGGACCAAAGCCACCCTCTCGCGGTGCCTCGAGACCCACCAGAACGACATAGCGCGAAGACTGGCCGAGCACCGTCCCGACGAAGCTCGCGTACACGAAGTCGCCTGCCGCTGTACCTGTCTTGCCGGCGACCCGTAGTCCTGCGGTTCGAGCGCTCCTGCTCGTCCCTCGGTCGCTGGCGACGATGGCTTCCAACATGTCGACCATCGTTTTCGCGGTTGCCGATTGCAGCACGCGCTCGGCAGGATGGTCTGGCGCGACATACACTCCATCGTTGAAGATCGCCGCATAAGCCAACGCCATTTGCAGAGGAGTCGCTTTGGCCAGTTCGCCCGCCCCGAGCATCCCCGATTGAACACTCCCCTCGGTCAATGTCGGAAGACTCGCCGGCGGATCTCCGACGTGAAAGCGCTTCAGCAAGGTCATGAAACGATCACGTCCTAACGTGTCGTAGATCCTAGATGCACCAACATTGGACGACACTGCAAGCACATCGGTGATCGACAGAACCCCGTGTTCGTCTCCATCCGTGAGCTTGTCGGCACCGTAGGATCGCGTCGCGCAATCGACCTGCGCGTCGAGAGCAATCGTATGCGCATCGAGAGCACCTGCAATGGTCAACGTCTTGAGCGTAGAGCCTGTGACATACGTTCGCGTCGACGCGAGCAGCGGCACGTTCTGCCCATGATCACGGCCTTCCATGACGACGACGGCTCCGGTCGAAACGTCGAGCACAACGACCACCGCAGCCGCGGGCTGCCATTCGGCGACCGCACGGTCGAGCTCTTCAGTGACGATGTGCTGAACCGAAACGCCGACAGTCGAAGGCGCAACCGCATGAGTCTGCGACGCGCAACCAACGAGAGCGAGTGCAAAAAAAAGAAGGGCGGGTCGGATCATGAAGGACGGGGACGGGTGCGGGGCGGGTGCGGGGACAGGGACGGGTGCGGGGACGGGCGCGGGTGCGGGGACAGGGACGGGTGCGGGGACGGGTGCGGGGACGGAGACGGATCTGCGTCGCGACGTGAGACTACGCCAAATCCTGCTATGTACTGCCCCCCTCGACCATGATTGGCGTCTACAACCTAGAGAAGTCCCACGGAGCGCGCACGCTCTTCTCGGGCGTTTCCATCAAGCTCACACCAGGTTGCCGCTACGGACTCGTGGGCGCAAACGGATCAGGCAAGACGACCTTCCTCGAGATCTTGAGTGGCGATCAACCCGCCTCGGACGGCAACGTATCGATACCCAAAGAAGCCCGGGTGGGAGTGCTTCGCCAAGATCGCTTTCTAAGAGACGAAGATCCGATTCTCGATGTCGCGATGGCGGGCGACGAGCTCGTCACGAAGGCGCTCGAAGAGCAGCGAACGCTCTCGCTCGATGCGGCGACGCACGCCGCGCGACTCGTCGAACTCGAAGATCGCATCGCGACTCATGACGGCTACACGTTGGAAGCGCGAGCGAGCTCGATCCTCGATGGCCTGGGCATTCCGGTGCCGTTGCATCACATGCCGCTCGCGACTCTGTCGGGTGGATTCAAGTTGCGTGTGTTGCTCGCGCAGGTGCTCCTCGGTGGACCGGATGTTTTGCTTCTCGACGAGCCTACCAATCACTTGGACATCCTTTCGATTCGCTGGCTCGAGAAGTTCCTCGGTGGATACCAGGGCTGCGCGGTGGTCATCTCTCACGATCAACGTTTCTTGGACAACGTGGCCACGCACATTCTCGACGTCGACTACGGGACCATCACAATCTATCCCGGCAACTACACGACCTTCTGCCGCGACAAGGCAGCAGTGCGCGAACGCAAAGAAGCCGAGGTCGGACGTGCGCAAGCCATCATCGCCGACAAGCGCGCGTGGGTAGAGCGCTTCGGCGCAAAAGCGAGCAAAGCCAGTCAGGCGCAGAGTCGACTCAAGCAAATCGAAAAGATCGAGGTAGAGACTCTCGCGTCCACGTCTCGTCGCGCGCCCAACTTTCAATTCGTCATGGAGCGCAAGAGTGGTCGTGACGTGCTCGAGGTCTCGCATCTTCGCAAGTCATTCGGAGACAAGCATGTGCTCACCGATGTCTCTCTTTTGGTGAGACGCGGCGAGCGAGTGGCGGTGATAGGACAAAACGGACTGGGCAAATCGACACTGCTCAAGATCGCCACAGGACACCTCGAAGCAGACGAAGGCAGCGTAAAATGGGGACACGAGACGCGTGTGGGCTACTTTGCACAAGACCACCACGAGGCGCTCGATCATCCTGAGCAGACACCGCTACAGGTCGTGTGGAACGCCATCCCTACAGCGGAGACCACCTTCGTGCGCGGTCAACTCGGACGCGTGCTCTTCTCGGGAAGTGATGTCGAAAAGAAAGTGGGCTTGCTCTCTGGAGGGGAAGCCGCGCGCTTGGTCTTTTGCCGCATCATGGTCGAGAAGCCCAATGTCTTGGTGCTGGACGAACCCACCAACCACCTGGACATGGAATCGATCGACGCGCTGGTTGCGGCACTGCGCGCATTCGAAGACGGCACACTCGTGTTCGTCTCTCACGATCGCGCATTTGTCTCTGCGCTCGCTACGCGCATTCTAGAGGTCACGGCTAAAGGCGTTCGGGATTTTCCAGGTACGTACGAGGAGTACCTCGCTCGTTGCGGAGACGATCACCTGGACGCTGACGCAGTCGTGCTCAAAGCAAAAAAACAAAAGAGCATCGCCCCACCCAAGGCCACACCTGAGACCAAGAGCGGCTCATGGGAAGACAAGAAGAAGCGCGCCAATCGCGTCAAGCAACTCCCCGCGCGCCGCAACGAAGTCGTCTCTGCGATCGAAGCAGCCGAAGCACGAAAGGCTGCAATTCATGCGCTCTGGTGCGAGAGAGACTTCTACGACAAAACTCCCAACGCAGAGATCGCTCGCATCGAAGAGGAAGAAAAACTTCTCGGGCCCAAGATCGAAGCGCTGCTCGCCGAGTGGGAATCGATCGAAGCCGAACTCGCTGAGCTAGGTGATCAGAGTCAGCCACCTACGTGAGTACACTTGAGATGGGGCCCCTCCAGCCCGAGCGGACCGCACGTCCTCGCGCAGAGAGGCTGCGACAACGGGAGATCCGTCGCTTCACTCGGGTCGCAGCCTCTCTGCACGTCCTCGCGCAGAGAGGCTGCGACATCGGGAGATCCGTCGCTTCACTTGGGTCGCAGCCTCTCTGCGCTTGCGGGCGAGCGGTCCGGTCGGGCTTCCTCCCCACGGTGTCGGCTTCGCCGCCACACGGGGAGGAGTCGGAGGCTGGGACTCGGGAGCGGCCCGAAGAGGACTCCTTAGGTCTAGGAAGTGGACACTTAGGTTGTGGTGGATGGCTTCGCGTGGGGTGGCTCTGTTGAGATACTCCGCGTTCGCGAGCGGGGGAGCGGCGACGACACGCCTGACGCGAAAGAAGCGCGCCAGCGCGCTCGAGTGACTCGAGACTACCTAGGGATGGGTGGTGCGCTGTCACGCTTCTTTCGCTTGGAAGGGGCATGTCGTCGCCGCTCCCCCGCTCGCTCTTTGCTCTGGTGCCTTTGGCTCGACAGATGAGACGCACGCCTACTCCTTCAGAGCAGATACTCTGGGAAGCGCTGCGAAACAGGCGTTTTCACAACATCAAGTTTCGTCGACAACATCCAATCGGTCGCTACATCGTCGACTTCTACGCAGCTTCCCATCGACTCGTCGTCGAAGTCGACGGCACCATCCACGACGACGAACTCGTCACCCAGCACGACGCTCTTCGACAAGCCGAACTCGTCACCCTCCACGATCTCAAACTCATCCGCCTAAGCGCCGCCCTCATCACCCACGACCTCCCAACAGCACTCACCCACATCCAACGCACCCGAACCTAAGTGTCCACTCCTAATAACCTAAGAGTCCTCTTCGGGTCGCTCCTTAGTCCCAGTTTCCGACTCCCCCCCGAAGGCGGCGAAGCCGACTTCCTGGGGGGGACGGCCGACCGGACCGCTCGCCCGCAAGCGCAGAGATGCGGCACCCGAGTGACTCGACGGATCTCCCGATGGTGCCACATCTCTGCGCGAGGACGTGCGGTCCGCTCGGCCGGGAGGGGGCCCATCCCTTTCCCTACAACGCGGCTACGAAGTCTCTCCCAAACTCCAACGGAGTCGGCCGATCCCTCGGCTCCTTCACCGTCGCAGCCCGCAGCAATCGCGCCACGCCGCTGGGATACACACGCAGTCGCTCGCTGTCTTCGAATGGATCGCGACGCATGTGCGCAATGATGCGATCGCGCGCGTTGTCGATCTCGTCGAAGAACGCGCGACCGGTGGTCACATTGTAGATCGTCCCAGCCAAAGCATAGATGTCGGAGCGAACATCCAACTCGACGGGGTCCAACACTTGTTCGGGTGCGATGTAGCCAGCCGTGCCTGCGACGAAGCGACCACCGACGTCGGGCGGTACACGAATCGCGCGCACCATGCCAAAATCGATCACGACCGTGGCCAGTGGCTGGGCACGCGCCGGGTCTCTGTGTTTGAGAGGATCGAACTTCTCCCCGCCTGCGAGGGGCAGTCGCAACCAAATGTTTGCAGGCTTGATGTCGCGATGTACCAGACCCGCACTGTGCAGCGCAGCGAGGCCCGCGCATGTCTCGACCACCACCTGCTTCAGCTCGAAGAGCGACATGTGATGTGCGGCTGAATATTGCTTCAAGTCCGCGCCAATCAAATATTCGAGCACCAAAAAGGGCATGCCGTCCGACACCCCGCGATCGATGATGTTGGCAACATTGGGGTGATACAGACCAGCGAGCGCTTTGGCTTCTTCGACGAACGACGCGAGAATGCCTTCACGCTCTGTGGCGTTCGCGCTCGCTAGAGCTTCGGCTTTTGGAATCTTGAGAACGAAGAGCCGATCGGCGCCAGGCTTGCGCACCAGCCAAACAGATCCAATGCCACCTTCGCCGATGGGTTTGACCAACTCGTAGCCCTGGATGATCTTGGGTTCGTGTTTCTTGGGCTGCGGAGGCGGAGGTGGTGTTCGACCAATCGCTCCGCTCACGCCACCTTCCAAGAGCGCAGACGTCAGAGGTCCCAGGGACGCGAACCAGACATCCAGCATCGAAGAATCACGACTGCGGATCGCTCGCGCTACGAGGGCTGCCACGCGCGGTGCGTTCTCCGTAGCTGCTTGCGAGAGCGAGTCCTCCGCGCTCTGCTCGCTCGCGGGGTGCAACGCTTTGACAGGATTGGCCAGAGCGCCCTGCAAACGATCGCCCGCAAGAACCAGCTCCAGACACATCGCCTCGAGATTCTTCGAGGGGCCTGATGCCGTACCGAACGTACCTAAGGAGCGCGCGAGATTCGAGAGCGCGTGCGCGAGTTCGGTCTCGCCTGCGTGAAGCGAGTCCAAGGTTTCTGCGGCGGCGGTTCCCCACTTCCCATCGGGGGGAACCCCTCCGGCGTTCGTGGCAGACACGGATGTGCGAAGCGCTTCGGCTCTCTCGCAGCACTGCTCGAGGGCACCTGCTGCCATCATCGGTAGCGCAGTCCCGAGCTGCAACAACATCGCGGGCCGATCGATCACGAGCGCCCACCACGCGGCGAACGGACCCAGCCAACGCACGTCGTCCACTTCGCCCAGCGCGGTGCCTTGCGTCGTGTCGACCAGCCGCCAAAACAGCGTGGAAAGCGCGCTTTTCAAGGGTGCGGGGAGATCGCGAGAGCCGTCAGCGAGGCCTTCGATCTTACGTAGCCATAGACATGTGTCGTGGGCAGTGGGACCGCGGCCTGGACCCAGAGCACCATCCTCCCCGCAAGCGTCGAGAGCATACCCACCCAGACGAATGGCCAACACCTCGAGCGCGAGATCGATCTCGCCACCTTCAGCGAGTCGCCTCTCTTTGACCAGGTCCAAGATCTCCGCAGGAGCGCGAGCGATGAGCTTCCATGTCTCTTCGAGGTTGGGCTCTTCGATGGGATCACCCGCTGGGCGGGTCGCCAGAAGTGGATGCCACAAGCGAAGCGCAAACGTGCGAGCGCAACCTTCCAACGCGTTGATCGCCGCGGCCCGCTGCCGGAGTCTGCCCGTGCCGAGCGCGATGCGACGCGCTTCGATGAAAGCAGACGCGAGCGAACTGGCGAATCGTGCGGCGCGCGCATCGGCTTCTTCGTCGTCGTATTGAGCGGCGATGCGAACGAGGTTCTCGATGCCCAGTTCGAGGTCGAGAGGATCGCGCTCTGCGTTGTCGATGACGTCGGTGACTGCGATGACTTCGATCCATCGTCGCGACTCATCGAGTGACGCACTGGGCTGGTTGCGCGCCATTTCACGCAACGCTCGCAACGGCCGTTCGATCGGTTCGTGAATGCCGCGCCGCCACAAAGTCGCCAAGCCCTTGGCCAGGGCGCGCGCGGTGATCGCACCACCGTCCCCCGCAAGAACACGGGTCGCCAGACGATCCCAAAGATCTCGACGCTCGAAGAAAAGATAAGGAGTGGCGGCGGCGA
>JAYVXK010000760.1:0-4835 GCA_043785265.1 Myxococcales bacterium
GCTGCGGAACCCATTCGTGTGAGTGGCTGCCTCGAGGTCGCGATGTGTTGCAGACACGATGCGAACATCGAACGCACGCTCATCATCCGATCCGACCGCGCGATAGTGGCGCGTCTCGAGTGCACGAAGCAGCGCGGCTTGTCTTGCTGGAGCGAGATCGCCGATCTCGTCAAGAAAGAGCGTGCCTCCTTCTGCACGCGCGAGCAGGCCAGATCTAGCCCGATCTGCGCTCGTGAACGCACCACGCACATGACCGAAGAGCTCCGCTTCGAAGAGTGATTCCGGTACGGCCGCGCAGTTGAGCGCGACGAACGGTCCTTTGTTTCGTGCGCCAAAATCGTGGAGCGCTCGGGCGAACAGCTCCTTGCCAGTGCCTGTCTCGCCCAAGATCAAAACGGGAAGGTCCGAGTCGATCGCGGAGTCCAGACGAGACAGCGCGTGACGTAGTGCGCGCGACTGACCCAGGATGGCAGGAAAGGCGCGGTGCGATTCACGCGACGGAAGGACAGTCGTTGCACCGTGGATGACGGGAGCGACGGCGTCGGATGATGAGTCTGCTGACGCGACCGCGCGGTCGCAGACTTCGCGCAACGCCAAAGCCGCGAGTGTGGCAGCGCGCTCGAAGAACGCAGCGGGCACGGCGTCGAACGCGCCCACGACAAAACGTTGCTCGACGACCAAGAGAAGTCCGGCTCGGGCCACGATCATCCGCGAACCACGGCCGTTGGCCATCTCTGCGTCGCGTACGTACTTGGGTGCATGGCTGGCAGCACGAAGGTGCGGCCGTGCGCGCTCGGTCGCGCTCGCGATCGGCAAACCGTCCACGTCGAGACCCCAGGCCGCCGTGACGTCGCCATCGCGAACGCGCGCGAGCATCGCTCTCTCCGCACGCGCAACGGACACCACGACGTGGAGAATCGCGCGCGCGACATCGTCAGCGCTCGTCATGTTGGATGCAGCCTCCGCGGCTTCCCAGAGCCGGTCTCCCACGTCGATCGTTTGCATCGGGTGTGTTGATTCTACGCGAACGCCGCGCGCGGCTCGAAATAGGGCAATTGCTGGGGTTTCGATTTCTGCGAGACCTGCGGTCCTCGCGCGACGGAGCGCGGCGATGGCGGAGCGTGCCGCGGCGTGACAATTCGAGGGCAAAGTGCACAAGTGAGCGCGACCAACGACCAGGCACGTGCGTGCATCGAGCAACGCGTCGTCCGCGCGGAGCTCGGGCGAGATGCTCTCGATGCGGGTGAGCGCGTCGGCTCCGTTGCCTTCGAGCAAGTCTGCTTCTGCCAACGCAAGCCAGAGGTCTGCGCGGACGGCGGGTGGCAACGCGTCGAGGACGGCCTCGGCCTCGCGTGCAAACTGGCGAGCGGCAGGCGCGTTCTTGCGTCGCACTTCGAGATCGCAACGCGCCACCAAACACCAACCTGCACCGGCGCGCTGTCCAAGAGCACGCGCCAGGGCGAAGGCTTCGTCGAGTGCGCGCTCTGCTTCTGCCCAGTTTCCGGCCTTTGCGTGAGCGATCCCCAAGTTGAGCAAACACGAACGAACACCTGCGAGATCTCGAAGACCGCGTTTGGTGTCGAGCGAGCGCGACAACGCTTCGATCGCTCGTGGCAGATCGTTTTGAACGAGCCCGACCACTCCAAGATTGTGATCCAGCCGTGCGCGCTCTTCGCGATCTTCGAGCGTGGTCGTGGCGAGCATCGAGCGCGCACCGAGCAACGCATCTTGCGCGAGCGCCCATTCGGATGCGTACAGCTGCACGGCGCCAAGAGTCGACAGCGCGAGCGCCTGCTGCATCGTGTCTCGACCTGCGACTTCGCGCGCGAGTGACGCCAGTGTGAGTGCCTCGTCTCGCTGTCCACCGCGAGCAGCGCGCTCGGCCCGACGACGCAGCGCGAGGCAAGAAACAGCCGGATCCAGCGTCCCCATCGCACCGAGCCACTCGACGACGCGCGCGTGGTCTTGTGCGGCGCCCGCATCTCGCAGGAGTCGCTCGAGGCGCACGACACGATCGACGGAGCGTGCTTTTGGATCACTCGCGAGTTCGAGTAGCGCGTCAGTCTCCTCGGCGCGTTGCTCTGCCGAGCGCGCTTCTGTGGCGGCGCGAGCGAGCAAGTCGACGCGACGAGTCGGCGGATACGGCGCGCGCGCGAGAGCCATCAACATCGAAGGCGGCGGACGATCGAGCGAGAGGGCCGCGTCTGTCGCGAGGTCCACGCGCGCGCAACTGCCGAGCGCCTCTGCGAGATCTTTCGCGATGGCCCTCGCAAAGAGCGAAACGTTTCCGTCTGCGCGTGTGAGGAGACCTTGCGCCAACAGCTCACGCTCTGCTGCGATCGCTGTTTGGGGCAATAATTGGCCTCCAAACGCGAGTGGCACCGATCCACCAGCGAGGGCGATCGACGCAAGCAAGAGTCTCGCGCCGTCGCTGATGCCGCGCACTCTCTCGAGCACCGCATCTTTCGAGAGCGGCGCGCGACCCGCCGCGGCAGCGACGACACCAGGCATGCCTCCCGAGGCGCGCTTCATCGCGTCGATGTCCGTGACGCCGAGCGCTTCGCAAAGAGCGGCGAGGGCGGCATCGTTCATGGGCAGAAGCTCGCGACACGCGGCGCCAACCGGCGGCTGCAACGCAGAGACGATCACGACGATGGAATCGCTCGTCGCACGACACCGATGTGCCATGAGCGCCTCGGCGAGTTCTCGAGGCATGCGTTCGACATCGTCGATCACGAGAAGTGTGGGTTCGGATGGTGGTGACGAAAACGGCCACGCGTCTCTCGATCCCCGCAAAAACGCAGCGAGGCGTGGAACCACCGCGTCCGACACTCTGCGAGCGTGACGACCTGCAAGCAGGCCGACGAGCAAAGCTTCTTCGAGCAGATGCGACTTGCCGGACCCAGCAGGTCCCACCAGATATCGCACGCGGTCGCCGCGCGGATCGAGCAACCATTGGAGCTCGGCATCGCGACCAATCGGTGGCGGGCGCGCTCCTCCAACGTCGCGCGTCTTGGTGCGACCGAGCATCGACAGCACGTCGTGTGCGCTCTCAGGCCGATCGGCGGGATGCTTCGCGGTGAGTTTCGCGATGATGGCTTCGAGACTCGGGGCCATGGGCGAAGCGACGTCGCGCACCAGCGCACCGAGTGAGTACAGATCCGAGCGAGGGGTGACTGCACCAGCGGCGAGCACTTCTGGCGCCGCCCACTTCTCGGTCGCCCCAAGTGCGCTCGCGCCGTGAGTCACCGCGCATCCGAGATCGAGCAGCTTGGTCTCGCCGTTTGCGGTGACACGAACATGCGCCGGTTTGAGATCGCCGTGCACGAAACCGGACGCATGCAGCGCGCCGAGAGTGGTCGCTACATCTGCGAGGATCTTCGTCGCACGGCGAGCGCGTTCGTCCGGAGTCTTTGCGTCTTGCAAGTATTCGGACGCGTCGGGCCCTGATACGAAATCCTCTACAAAAAATGGAGCTTTAGTGATTTCGTCGCGGCCCCAATCGTGAGCGCGCACGAGACCACGTACGCGCAAACGACTGAGCAAAGAAAACTCCGCCGCCAGGCTCGCGCCGTCCACGGAGACGGCAAGTACCTTCGCCACCAGCGCGCGCAGAGGTTGCTCTCGATCGACGACGCGCAAGACCACGCCTTGCGCGCCGCGCCCGAGAGTCTCGCCTGCTTGATAGCGCGGGTGGTTCAGCATCATGTCAGGGACACGCCTCGATGCAGGAGACGTAAGCGCTGCAGGTGTTGCTGCACTGCACGAACGGTCCCGCGTCTGCTTTGCACGCAGCGATCGCGGTCTTCACGCACTGGACTTCGCTGTTCGATGGCGCCGTGTTGGTGCACATGTCGTTCAGCGCGTTGGCACCGCAAGGACCATTCGTGCAGCTGTATCCGACGAGCATGAATTCGGAGCAACCGCCTGAATGCTTGACTGCACACGCACGCGCGCACGAGGACGCGCTTGCGTCGGAGCCCGTGTCGGCGGCCGAGTCCCCGGACGAGTCTGCGATGGCAGAGTCGACGGACGACGAGTCGGGTTTGGAGGAGTCTGCTTTCGACGAATCGATCCCCGAAGAATCGGACGGATTCGATGCGTCTTGCGAGACGGAGACATCGCTCCCGCCGCAACCGGCGAGAGCGACACCCACGACGAAGATGATCCAAGTCCGAACCATCTCACTCCCCGGTCGTCGCGACGACGTTGGGTCCGATGACCTTGGCCAAGAGCGCTGCTGTGCCCTTGTTTCCGCCACTCGTGACGATCGCACGGCGCAATCGGGGCTCTGCAAATCGACCAAGCGAGATGAAGTGTTGCTCGCACGTACCGCCGAGACCCTGCGACTCGAGGCAGGCAGCGAACTTCAGGTCTTCGTCTTCGATCGCTCGGGTGAGCACTTCGACACGAATCATCATCACGCGCGTCATCTTCTCTGGCGCGGGGGTGATCGTGAGCGGGATCTGCTCGTCGGTGAACACTTGCGGCAGCAGATAGAGAACGCGCACGCCAGGAGTGCGGAACCACTGACGTTGCCAGGTGTGCACCATCGCGACAGCTTCGTCGTGATAGAGGCCGGTCTTGTCGAGTTCGCTGACGACAGACTTGGCAAGTGCATCGCTGAACGCGTCGAGGTTCATCGCGCCGTCGAGTGACGGTGCAGTGTCCGTCAAGGACTCGCCGGGGCGGATTCCGTCTGGATGAACGTTGAATGCGCCGCTCTGTGCGCCAACGCGCAACACGTAAACCGCACCGAGATTCACGGGCGATTTCGCGCCGATGTTGTACGCGAGATTCACGCCGCCGTCGTATCCGTTCTTGTCGTTGCTCGC
>JAYVXK010000761.1:0-4833 GCA_043785265.1 Myxococcales bacterium
GGCGATACCACGCGCGAGACCTCCAACGGCGCGTTCGCGCATCCTGCGCATGTGAGCGCGGCGGCGAGCCACCTCGATGTGTTGATCATGCCGCGCCGCAGGCCCAGGCGTCGCGTCATGAATCGTCTCGCTCGAACTCCACGCTCGTCCCCAGATGTCCGAGAGCGCGTGCTTCGAGGCACGCGGGCGAGCCCGGTTCGACGATCCGACAGTCCTCAGGTCTCACTTCGTAGATCTTGCACGGAAACGCGCCAGGTCGAGACACATCCAGTCCGTTGCAGCGATCGCCGTCGTTCTTCATGAAGCGAAAGCCGGGCGGGCGGTTTTCGAGAACAGTGTGCAACGCGAGGATATCTGGGCCTGCGCGCAACTCGTCGGCTTCGAGGAAGTGAACGGTGCGCGGACCGTGATGACAACATCGACCGCAGCCTACGCAATCGCTGCCGTCAGGATTGGGTGCGCCGAGGACGGGCAACTGCGCGGGCATTTAGGTCGGGAGCGGCCAGCGTGCGCGTCCCAGTGTTGGTGCGAGCTGCCTCAGTTCTGCGCGAAGTTTGCTGGCGGTCGGACGGTTCTTTGGATCGCGGCGGAGCCCAGAAAACAGCACTTCTGCGAGCGGTGCGACCGATGGGTCTTGCGCCATCTTTCGAAGACGCGGAGGGAAACCATCGTGGGCGAGGTGCTGAGCGACTTGCTCCATCTCGGACGACCCGCTGAAGAGTGTCTGGCCGGTGAGCACTTCGAACGCGAGACACGCGAACGCGTACACGTCTGCTTTTGGCGCCTCGGGCACGACGCCTGGCCCGATCGCACCCCAGACTTCTGGCGCGCCATAGAAGCCCGTGGCGCAACCAGGACGAATGTTGCGACCTGCCAATCCGAAGTCCACCAACACCGCCACACCGTCACGCGGATCGCCGCGCAACACGACATTGGATGGCTTCACGTCCAGATGCGCGACGCCCGAGACGTGCATGGCTTCGAGACCCGCGAGGACGTCGTCGAGCACCGCAAACCAACGCGCCGTCGAAAGCGCGCGCGACGAGATGACATGCTCCAGGCTTGGCCCTTCGACGAGCTCCATCACGAGGATGGGTTTGGGACGCGCCGACGTATCGAAAGTGACAAAACGCGCTAGATTTTGCTGCTGCGGCAGAGTGATCAAGGCAGACGCTTCCGAGCGGAAGATCTGCATGAACTCCGCTTCGGACAGACTGCGCGCGGCTCCTGCGGAATAGTCAGGCACCTTCAACGCGAATGTTTCTGGATTCTGCTCGCGTCGATCCTCTGCACGCCTCACGACGAACACGCTGGCGCTGCCGCCTTTGCCGAGTGGACGGATCACATAAAAGCCGCCGAGAATTCGGCGCGCGGGCAACCATGCCGGCAGCTCGGTGATCGACAGATGACTCGCAGCAGCGCCTTCGGGTTGCTCGGTCGGCAGTCCGTCGAGCACCGCTACACTGCTCCGCACGAGGATCGCGAGCGCTTTGGGAATTTGCTCGAGCGTGGGCGCAATCAAATCGATGACAGCTGCGCCGAGCGAAGGCTGCGCACCCGACAGGACGCGCGAGACAGCCAGCGACAAGAGCGACTCTGGCTGAGACGTAATCGCAGGTCCGCGCGACGGATCAATCCGGGCGCGCGAAGACACCGACAGGTGCGCGATGTTGGAGAGCGCACTCTCGAATGCGACGATGAGATCTGGCTGGGATCCGCGGTGTCCGGAGAGCGATCGCAGCGACGCAGAACCGCCGATCGCCGACAGCGTTTGGTGAAGTCGAACGAGCGCTGTACGAAACGCTTCTGCGCGACTCGAAGGATCGAGCACGAGATCTTTCGACCAATTCGCGAGCGCTTCGAGAGGTGTGGGGTGATCGTCTTCCTCACCGTCTGGGGCTGTGGCGAACGCGCCGAGCCAATCGCCAGCACGCGTAAATGCATGCCGAAGGTCCTCGTCCATCGAAGCTTCTGCAAGGACTTGTAGCGGCGCGGGATCAGTCGCGCCGTGGATCGCCGCCAGCAGTGCATCGATGGGTTCGATGGCCTCTGCGCGCACGAGCGCCTCGAGCGCGCGAGCGAGCGCGGCGCTGTTGGCGCGGACGAGCGCCGGCGCGACTCCCGAAACGAATCCGTCGAGCAAGGTCCGTGTCGCAGCGAGCCAGCGATCTTGCGCAGTCGGGTCTGCGCTGTTGCTCGCGTTGCCGTCGACCAAGTGAAGCAGCGCGCGGAGTCTGCGTTGACTCAGCGATACGTCCGAAGTCGCTGTGCGTGTGGATTCGCGCGCGATGATCCACGCCGCAAACTTCCCGCGCAATCCGCTGAGTTCACGCTCGTGCGCCGTTACCTCGGCCGTCGGACCGAGACGCAAGAGATCTCCAAGCACGTCGCGTTCGAGCAGACCCATGTCTGCGTCCCGCAGCGCTGCCATCACGCCGCCCTTCGCGGCGCGGCCGGCTTGCCCTTCTTGGGCCTCTTCCTCACCAAGTGCTTCGAGTGTTTCGACGAGACCCCGCGCGGCTACAAAGACCTCTTTGGCGGTCTCGTACGCTGCCTTGGGTCCGTGTGTCGCGAACGCGTCGAGTGCCCGCGCGACTTGCACGCGCAAAGGCTTGTCACGCGACGCCTCGAGCGCGCCGCCAGTGCCGCGACGCAAGTCTGGAACGACATCCAGCTCGGCAGTGGCCTCCGCGCCGGTCGCGCGAAGTTGGGCGAGCGGTTTCTCGAGCGCCTCGACGACGCCGATGTCGCTGATGAGGTCTGCAAAAGCCTCGATCAAATCGGGACGCGGCAGCGCGACGATCTCGCCGATGACTTCGGAGGCTGCGTCTGGTTCGGACTCGACCGCACGCGCCATCCCCCACAAAAGCGCCGCGGGAACGCCACCGTCCTTGTCGCGAAGACGCAGCATCGCCCGTGCCGATCGTGTGCCGAGGTCAGGGTCGACTGCGATGGATGCCGCTGCGCTCGTGGCCGCTCGACGCCATTCGGTTGGCGAAAGCTTTGGACTCGCTCCGTCTGCAATCGCGCTAGCGAACGCGGGCACCCAGGGCGCAAGCAGCCCACGAGCCACCGCGACGTTCTTCCACACGAGTGATTCTCGGTCGGCGAGCAGGCGCTCGAATGCACGCGCGACATTGTCCGCTAGGAAGGCGCGCACGGCGTGGTCATCACCTTGCTGCGCCTTGCGCGCAGCTTCTCGTGCCGCGCGCTCCAGAAGCTTGCTGGCGAGACGTCGGTCGACGAGCGCACCCGCGGAGGGTGACGCGATCCACTCACGCGACAGTTTCTGACGAGACACCAGCGCGAGCGCCAGCGGTCCGTCAGCAATCGCATGGGCGATGGGGAGCTCCACGCACAAGGCGATACGGGCGCGCATGATCGGCGTCCCGAGGCCTTTTCCCGCGCCTTGCGCCATGCGCTTCGCGATCACAGTAAAGGTGCGCGCGTCGGCCGAGAGCAACGCGCCGAGCACGCGCCGACCCAGATCGCGTTGCTCTGGACCATTGGGCAACACAGAAGCCAATTCGTAGAGCGCCGCACCTGCGGCTTCAGGCGCGAGCCAATCGAGGGTGTCGATGAGCTTGCTCTCGATGGCTGCACGCACACCTTTGGCCAATGCGTCTGGATTCAGGCCATCGAGGAGACTCGGACCTTCGTCTGTGCCTTGAGCGAGCGCGGTCATGGCTTGTCGAAATACGACCCGCCTTTCGTCGCCACTCTTGAGGTTGGCGAGTTCGATGAGACCGCCCGCGTACAATCCGCGATTGGGCATTTTGCCTAACATAGAGGAAAACCGCCTCCGCGATCCATGAGACGAACACCGACGGTGAGGCCCGCGTTCGAACGAAGCGAGAGTCGAGGATCGAAAGCGGTAGAACGTGGTATGGACGGCCGACTTATTTTTCAGCCGCTCCACGCGTCATCCCTCTCGCGTGTGGTCTCCAGTGCAAACGGGTGATTGAACGTGATTCTCCTCGATACCGTCACCAAGCGATTCGGCCCGAAGATCCTCTTCGAGAACGTCTCGATGCAGTTCGACCCAGGCAAACGCTATGGGCTCGTCGGCGCGAACGGCGCTGGCAAGTCCACTCTGATCAAAATGCTCGCGGGAGACGAAGACACCGACACGGGCAGCATCTCGATACCGGGCAACGTGCGCCTTGGCGTGCTCAAGCAGAACCACTTCGAGTACGACAAAGAGCGAATTTTGGACGCCGTGCTCATGGGCAACAAGGCCTTGTGGGACGCGATGCACGAGAAAGAAAAATTGCTCGTGGGTGAGGTCACCGACGAGATCGGCATTCGTCTTGGTGAACTCGAAGGCGTCATCGCAGAAGAGAACGGCTACACCGCCGAGAGCGAAGCAGCAGAGTTGCTCGAAGGACTCGGCATTTTGGCCGCAAAACACGCCGATCCGATGAGCACATTGCCCGCGGGCTACAAGTTGCGGGTGCTGATCGCGCAAGTGCTCTTCGGCAAACCAGACGCGCTCCTACTCGACGAGCCCACCAACCACCTCGACCTCGATTCGATTCGCTGGCTCGAGAAGTTTCTGATCGACGAATACAAAGGCACGCTCGTCGTCATCTCGCACGATCGCCACTTCCTCAATGCCGTCTCCACACACATCGCGGACGTCGACTACCAAACCATCACGACGTACACGGGCAACTACCAGGACTTCGTCGAGCAGAAGTACGACAACAAGCAGCGCGCCGACGCCCAGAACGTGAGCGCGAAGAAGAAGATTGCCGAGCTGCAAACGTTCGTGCAGCGCTTCGGTGCGCACGCCAGAAGAGCAGTCAGGCCCAGAGCCGCGTGAAGCAAATC
>JAYVXK010000762.1:0-4831 GCA_043785265.1 Myxococcales bacterium
AACAGAACAGAACAGAACCGCACAGGCAAACGACTGTGCACGTTGCTAATTTGCGTGGCCGGACGCGACCCGACTCCGCCGCCAGGACTTGACCCCAACTCCAGTCTTGTCGAAAAGGGCGCGGAGTCTGGCACTCCAGGAGTCGTGTTCACGACGCTCGACAATCCCAACATTCACTTCGAAGAACCCTTGCAGTGGGTGCCCCGAACCGAGCGTCACTTGACCTTCCTGACGCAGCAGGCAGTGCGGTCCTTCTCGTCCGACGAGTTTGTGTTCTACGACTCTGACTTCACCGTCCTGACCAGCGGCGGTTTGGCTGCGCCCATGAAGGGCAATGGCGGCTCGCTCAATGTTGGGTCGGTCAATGATGTCTTGTTTCCGTGGCCGAATCAGGCCGGATATTGGGCGGTCAACCAAGGGGATGGGAAGGTGCCATTCGACACACACGCCGTTCGGATCGGCCACAAGGCGCTCACCATCACTCTGCAGCAAACCTTGCCTGATGGTACTCAACGCGTCGGCTCGCTCCCGTTCAATGTCGCGCTCGATCCGAAGGTCGCGCTTGTGCCGATCGAGGTGATCGTCCCGTTTACCAAGAACCATCCTCAACTCGCCAGGCGGCTGGCCTATCAAAAATTGCTTTGGGACCTCGAGTCGACCTTCAGCTACAACTTCACGACCTACCATGATGCGGCCTACGCATGGGAGCCGCCGCAGCCGGAGATAAGCCAGGTGTATCGTGGCTGGGACAATTGGGTGAACCGAGGCAGCACGACTCAGCACTACTTAGCGAAGAACGCCGCGACACCAGACTCTGTGTTCGCTAGCTGCAACATCCAGTTTCGCCTCGCGCACTACGTGGAGTTCGAGGCCCCAGATGACAGCTACGTCGCGCCGACCAATAATGACAGGTTGTGTGGCGTCGACGGCAACACTGCGATGCTCGGCGTCCGAGACGAAGCAGCCACTCGCGGTCTTCTGATCGCTGGTTCTCCGATCGATGTCGTCGTCATGGATCGCTGCACGTGCCCCCAGTATGGGGGACTCAATTCTGCGGCTGATGCGCGGTACAACTCAGGTGTCGTTTGCGCCGGACCACTCGCGGGATTACTCGATCTCTCGCACGAGCTGGGGCACGCTCTTGGACTGTGCGAGGGGTACTTCGTTCCGAAGGACTCGAATCAGTGCTCGTACGCCACAGTCCCTGGCTGCGCTCCGGGCTTTGGCCTCATGTGCGCGGTCCCTCTCGAGGTCACTCCAACGGAGTGTGACATTGCTCGCGTGAAGGCGATGTCTTTCTCGAGCACGGTTGGGTGGTGATCCATGCGCGAGCGAACGACCTATGTGGTTCTGACCTTCCTACTGACCTTCGTCACGTGCGGCGGAGAGATCATACCACCGGCTCCTGACGCGAATGTGCCTGATGCGAACGTCTTCGTGGATGGGTCGACGCCTCCGCCACTAGCCATTAAAACGCTTCGGGTTCCCGCCGGCATGACGCAAGTCGGATGGTATCTGCTCAACCAGACGACCCACGTCTGGAAGCCAGCGGTGCGTTGCGAGGAGGGCGCGCCCAAAATCCTGTATGTGAATGCCTACGAGTTGATGCGCACGGAAGTCACTCGCGGCATGTGGGCAGTCTGCATGCAAGAGTCGGCGTGCGACTCTCCGCGAGGGTACGTGGGGAAGTCGAGTGGAACGGGCGTCGTCGATTCGGTCGCGGCTCCCGCAGACCAGGCAGAGCCGATCTCCGTCACGTGGTTCCAGGCTCGGCGCTATTGTCAGCACTATGGGGGCGACCTTCCCTCCGATGCACAGTGGACCCGAGCCGTACAAGGACCCGAGTGGGGTTGGGGCATTGCGTCCGTGCGACACTCTTTCGATCGATGTTTAGCAGGCGAGTCGCTTCCGATTTGTTCGGAGCTCGTCCAGCAGGGTGAAACGTGGGGAGGGGATACGCGTGGCGGCGGGGTCACTGTGGTGGGAACCCATCCATGGGATGTCGGGCCTTATGGACACGTGGACCTGTGGGGCAACGCACGCGAGTGGACACGCTCCGCCACAGCCTCACCTCCGCTTGAAGCGTTCTGTCAGCTTGCAGACGGTAGCGCCGATCCTGTCTCGTACATGCCCGATTCCACATTTACTCAGGCATGGACCTTCCAGTATGGCGACTTTTCTGCCAGTCTCCTGGAGCGCCCAGCCTCGTTCGTTCCGGAGAATCTCGACCATGACTCGTGGCTGTTTTTGGGTGGAATCACCCTCAAAGAAGTCAATGCCGCCTCAAGGTACACCGGTTTTCGTTGCGCCTTCCCGACGAAGCCTTGATCTCGGCCAATCGCTTGCGTCATTACGATAGACACGACGATGGTGAGAGCGCGGAGAACCGCGGGAAGCCTTCCCATCCACCAACAAAGACATCCTCCTGACCACGCAAGCCAAACATGACATGGCTTCCATCGCGCGCGATGTCGTCGTGTCTGGTAGAATCGCAGCTCCGCGTAGGCTATCTTTCGAACCGTGACTGACGACCCGATCAACCGCGAATGGATCGAGGAATTCGAGGCCGCCGCGCGGCGACCTCTCCGCCAGCGTTTCCGATACGCCTTCATCCGTACGTACAAGCCCGTGCTCGACGACGCCGGATACCGGTCGTTCGACTCGATGGCGGCGTACCGACAATGGTGCGAAACCAACTTGCCTAGCTTCTTGGGATATGGCCGCGCGGTTTGAGTACGCTCAGGCTGAGGAGATCCGCGACGCCTTCGCGCGCCACGGAGTGCGTTACCTGTTCCTTGGAAAGTCGGGCGCCATCCTCCTCGGTTTTCCGGATACGACCCAAGACGCAGACGTCTTCCTGCTGAAGAGCCCCGAGAACGGAGCCGCGGCTGCTGCAGCGCTGACGGAACTTGGCTTCCCGCTCACCAGCCAACAGCAGGACGAGATCGCGAGAGGCAAGGACTTCGTTCAACTAAAGACTGGCCCGTTTGATCTGGACTTGATCTTCGCACCCGACGGCATCGAAAGCTTCGACGCTGCGTGGACGCGCCGCGTGGAGATCGAGGGCTTCAACGTCTGCCACCCTGACGACATCATCGCCAGCAAGAGGGCCGCTGGACGAACCAAGGACAAGGAGTCGCTGCCGCGCCTGGAAGCGTTTCGAGAGTATTGGTTGCTTCACCGACGATGACGAATCGAGCAGAGCCCGTCCCCATTTCCTGTCGATCTACGCAGCAGGGTTCATTTCGGCCAAACGCAGCCGTAAATCGCGCAGCCAGAACGGGTCGGTCGAGAACACATCGCCCGCGAGAATGGATGTGATCGAGCGACGCAACACCGTGCGCGGGTTCTCGGCGAAGAGATATTGCAAGAGCGGTCCGTTATAGAACGCGCCGACCGCGGCGACGAAAGTGTCGACGCCGGTGCGTGTATCTTTCACCCATTCGTCGAAGCGCGCCTCGCTCGTGTCTCCGTCGCGTAGTGCAACGTCGATGACGTCGGCGACCTTCCACGCGCTGCGCATCGCGATGTGAGCGCCGGTCGAAAAGAGCGGATCGATGAAGCCACCTGCATCGCCAATCGAGACCCAACCATCGCCGCTCATCTTGCTGACGCGGTAGCTGTAGTCGGCCTCTGCGCGCGCGGGCCACTCCTTGACTGCGTTCTTGGTGAGATCGCTCGCGGTGGTCGACTGATCGATCGCGGCCTGCAGCATCGCGTCGGGTCCGCCGAGGTGCTTGTGCGCTTTGACCCATTCGCTCGCGACGACTGCGCCGACACTCGTGCGACCGTCTTTGAACGGAATGAACCAGAACCAACCGCCCGACCACTCGCCGGTCACCGCGTCTCGCGGACGGTCTTCGAAGATGACGATGTCGATGTCGCCGGCCATCTCGCCGTCGGGTCGTGGAACGCCTTTGTAGTGCGAATAGAAGGCTGTTTTGTCGAGTCGCGGAATGCGCGATGTCGTGCGCGATCCGTGCGCGAAGAGGGCGCTCCGGCCAGAAGCATCGACGATCATCGACGCCGAGATCTCGTGCTCGTTGCCCTCGGGATCTTGTGCGACGACGCCTCGTGCGCGCGTGCCATCCATCAACGGACGACGCACAGTCCAACCCTGTCGAACCTCTGCGCCCAACTTCTCGGCGTGCTGAAGCAGAAGGTGATCGAACTGCGATCGCTCGACTTGAAACGCATGCGGCCACTTTTCGTCGAACGCGTTCGCGAAGACGAACCGAGCTTTGCGCCCATCGCGATCGTCATGAAAGCGTGCGCCGTACTTGGGTATGAAACGCGCGCGCACCTCGTCGAGGATGCCGATGTCCTCGAGAATGTAGAGCGACTGCGGCAAGAGCGATTCGCCGAGGTGAAAGCGCGGCATGTGCTCTTTTTCGAGGACGAGCACGCTGCGTCCGAGCTTGCGAAGTTTGGCTGCGCACACGGAGCCCGCGGGGCCACCACCGACGACGATGACATCGCAAGCGGGTGCGTGGTCTTCAGTAGATTGCATCCCATGAAGATGACCGCCCCTAGGTGGGTGCGTCAAGCTGTGTAGCGCGCGAAGGCCGTAACCCTATGCAGCTTGATGTGCGCGATTTAGAACGAGCCGACGAGTCCAGCGCTGCGAGGACTCACGAACACCTGTATTTTAGGCGCTGTTTCGACGCGAGCGGTTTGTTCTTTTTCGATCGTGGGGCGCGTGAGCGCGAGCACGAGGGTGATGCCTCCCGCGACGATGGCGCTCGCGCCGAAGATGTCGGCCACGACTGCGAACGTGCGCGTGCGTGATCGTGCGTCGTCGATGCTCTGCGAACTTGCGCCCAGTGTGTTG
>JAYVXK010000763.1:0-4827 GCA_043785265.1 Myxococcales bacterium
CTGATGGCGTCGAGCGACTGGGCGCGCCGAGCATGGGGTACGTCGGTCGCATCTCTCTCGTGATCGGTCGCGATACGAGCGGCAACGCGTATCCCGTCCCAGAGAGTGGGCTGCACATCGGTCGCGAGCGCGGAGATGTTCTCTTTCCCGAAGATGGCTATGTCTCGGGTCTGCACTGCCACCTTTCCTACGAAAACGGTCGGCTCTTTTTGACCGACCTCGGCAGCTCGAACGGCACCTTCCTGCGTATTCGCACGGAGGTCGACCTTCAATCGGGTGACGTCCTCTTGATGGGTCAGCAGCTGTTCCGCATTGCGATGTAACGGCGAAATGCCGATCGCGCGAACCATCCGTGTCGTGGCTGCCGTCGTCGAAAAAGACGGCAAGTATTTGATCACTCAACGTCGACCCACCGCTGTACTCCCGTTGATGTGGGAGTTTCCTGGCGGGCGAGTCGAAGGCAGCGAGACCGACGCAGACGCACTCAAGCGTGAAGTGCTGCACCGCCTTGGCGCGAGCATCGAGTGCGGCAAACTCATCTCGTTTGTGAGTCACCCCTACGAGAACTACACGGTCGATCTGTTCTTGTACGAGTGCAGATTCTTGACCGACAAACTCGCCTCGCTCGCGGTCCACGATTTTCGATGGGTGAGCAGTCAAGAGTTCGAGGAGTATTCGTTCACGCCGGCCGACGAGGCGTCGATGAACAAACTCCTCGGCGTGTGAATCCAGCTAGTTTTTAGGCTGTTTTGCGCTTTGTGCGAGGAGTCGCGCGATGCCGTCGATGATCTCTCGGCGCGCGCGTTCGTAGGTCTTGGGACCCACGTCGCCTGATGCATGCGCGGCCTCGAGGTCTTCGAGTTCGGCGAGCAGCGCGGCGCGCGGAGTCTTGCCACCCGTCTTCTTCCTGTCGCTGCCTTGGCTCACCAACCCAAGGCCGACGGCGACGCCCATCGCTGCGAGTGCGGTCGCGATCCAACGGCCGATGCCTGGCGTCGGCAAGTCGCGAATGGTGACTTTGACGTGCTTGAGCGGATGCGCGTCGTCCGGTTTGACCTGTTTGCCCGTGACCAGCAAATGATTGCCTTGCTCGTCTTGATCGGGATCAGCCGCAGGAAAGCCTTCTACTTCCAGCTTCATCTGTTGCGACGCAGCGGCCCGCACCACGAGGGACGCCATGTGTGGAGGCAGCGTGACATCGAACGTGACGGTCGGTTCGCCCGCGTAGGGCAACTGCCACGAGTAGCCGACGTCGGCTTCGCCAGCAGCGTACGTGCCCCGCATGCGCGCGCCCGTCGCGGTCGAGTCGAAGCCTTGGTCGCTCATCTCTTGAGAGGCGTTGAACGCGCTGTATCCCTCGGGCAAGGTGATCGAGACGTCTTGCGGGACCCACGCAACAGGGCCGAAATTGGCCACGCGAAACGCTTGTTGGATTTGCACGCGATCGTCTTTGACGTCGACGAACAGCGCACCTTGAACGAACACCACCGCTTGCTTGATGTCGTGCGTGACGGGAAAAACATGCAGCAGCACGTGCATGCCCCGACCACGACCGAGCACGAACGGACTCGCAGCAAAGGTCGCTCCCTCTTTGGCGACACTGACGCGATAGGCCACACCACTGCCGATCTCCAAGCCGCGAAACATCGCGTCGCCCGACGACTCGGTGCTGAGCGTCAGGTGCTCGCGGCTCTCACCCTTTGCGACCGACTGATGCAAAATGCCAAGAGTGACTGTCGTCCCGGCGAGCGGTTTGTTGTCCGGGTCTGCGAGCGAAACCCGAATCGTCCCTTCTAGCAATGCGTTGTCCTCGAGCGTCTCGTCGGGGGGCGCTCGATAGAGTCCATCGTTTTGGGCCTGATCCTGCGCTTGATCCTGAGTGTCCGCGACTTGAGGGTGACCCACTGGCAGTGACTGAGCGAACGCTGCCGATGCCATCAGCAGGGCCGTCACGATGAAGAGAAGCCGACGCATCTAGGCCTCCTTCTCTTGCTCTTGCGCACGATCACTTGATTCGTCGTCGTCGTCGGCACCGCTCACCTTCGCGCCACATTTTTTGCAAAACGCTGCATCGTCATCATTCGACGTCCCGCACTTGGCGCACTTGACCTTGAGCGTGCGAACCGAAACACGCGCTTCCATCACACGGGCGACGACGGGTTCTTTGACCATGTCTTCGTCGTCGTCTTCTTGTGGTGGTGTTGCGTCGCGGTAGCCGGCCTTCATGATCCCGCGTTTTTGCAGGTGGGTGCGGGCGATGCGCTCGGCCTTTTCGCGCTGCGGCGCGATCTCGTCATCCATCTCTCGAAGGATCGCTTTGGCGCGGGCGCGGTATTGCGACGCGAGCGCTTCGTAGTCGGTCGCGTCGATTTTGCCGAGGTCGCGTTCGTTCTCGAGATCCTTCAACGCGCGCAGCACCATGCGCTTGCGCTCGTCGACGTCGGTTGCACGGGCTCGCACGACGGCTTCGTCGAAGCCCGGATCGATGGGCGCGTCGCCCGCGAGACTGCGCAAACTCGACCAGAGCAACACGATGGCGCCCATCAGCGCGCCGGCAACGAGCACGAGCACCATCGGGCCTGGACCCCAAATCAACAAGGCCACAATCGCGCCGAACACCGTCAAAACAGGCATCCCCAGCGCCACCAACGTGGCGAGGGTTCGCTCGAGCGCGTCCTCCGCGGCGGGCGCCTGGATTCGGCGTTGCGGTTGTTCGTCACCCTCCCGCTCGGCCGCAATCGCAGACTCTTGCTCTGGCCTCGCGCGCGGCACCCGATCAGCCATCGTCCAGGTCTTTCAGTTCTTGATCGAGACGCTCATCGTAGACGTCACGGCCCTCGGCCTTCTTCTTCTTGCTCGGCGGCGCCGCGGAGGGTGAACGCTTCCAGCGACGCATGAGTGTGATCATGCCTACGCCACCTGCGAAGATGACGACGAGCGGCAGCGCATAGATGAATCTCATCGCGCCCGAGTTCGGAGGCACGGCAAGATACTCTGCGCCGTTCTCCGATGCGTACGCCTCGATGATTTGATCGTTGGTTTCGCCGCGAGCAATGGAGGCTCGGATCGCTTCGCGAGATTCTGCGGCGGTGTCGCACGCGCACGTCGACAAGAGGTCGCGCGCGCATCCACCGCACGTGCAACGAAGTGAGCCAAAAACAGCCCTTTCGCGGTCGTTGTCGATGCGCACCGTCCCCGCGTGGAGGCTGCTCATGCCCTTGCCAGGTTGTTGCGACGCGAACGCAGTCGCAGGCATCGCTGCGATGACGACACCGATCGCAAAGGCCGCAGCAGCCATCGCCGCACCACGCGCATACGACCACGCGCGCGACTCGTTGGGTTGCAACTCGGGCCACATCGACAGCACGCAGCCAAAGACCAAGATGATCGCGCCGAACCAAATCCACGACACGAGCGGGTTCACGTGAACTTGAATCGCGGCGACTTTGGTCTGCGGATTCACTGAACCGAGCACCACATAGAGATCGTCGCGCAGAGAGTGACTCATCGAGACTTCGGTCGTGGGCGACTCGGGCATCTTCTTGTAGATGAATTTCGCGGGCGAGACGGTCCCCACGGACGCGCCGTTCTTGGTCACATCGAGATCGATGAAGACCATGCGTTTGGTGGTGTCGACCTCCATGCGTTCGCGCGCATAGGTGAGTTTGTAAGCGCCGACCTCGTACGTTTGACCGACCTGCATCGACGTCTCTGCGTCGACGTTCCACGACTTACCCGTGAAACCGAGCAGCATGAACGTGATGCCAAAGTGCGCGACCATGCCGCCGTAGCGGCGACGCGACGACGGCGAGAGCGTGACCATCGTGTAGATGAAGTACGGACCGACGAACGCCAAAAGCGTAATGCCGATCGCCGTGACGATCAGCGCGCTCTGACTTGGGAACATGCGACGCAAGACGATCGTGCCAGCGATGGTGACCACCGCCATCACGCCGCCCACACTCCACAACCAATTCATGTCCTTATTTGCGCCACTTCGTGCGCGCGAGCGGAAGAGCATCACGAACTCTTGGATCGTGACTGTGAAGTTGAACGCGGCGACGGCCACGCCGAGCCACGGGGTCTGTGCGTTGAATGCACGCAAGGCCGTGCCGAGTGCTCCGGGGTAAATGGGATCGCCGTAGACGACCGCGGGGAAGCCCACTGCTTTGCCGATCAAGAAGTGCAGTGCGATGGTCACCGCCGTGACGATGAGCGGCGCTCGAAACGCTTTGCGCAAAAGATCGTCGCTGGTCTTCTTCCAACCGAACAAGGTTCCGGTCCCCATCAAGATGAAGATGGTCAGACCAATCGGTTGCACCCACGCGTTGTAGTAGGGCGGTCCCACGCTCACTTTTTCGCCACTGATGGCTTCGGTGAGCATGGGGAAGGTCGTGGCCACGCAGACGAACACGAGGAAACCAAGCAAGCCCCAGTTGTTCATCATGAAGGTGAACTCGCGCGACGCGAACGACTCGAGCTCTGGACGATCGTGTGACAGGTCGAGCTGGGTGGTCATGCGGCGGTAGACCAACTCGAGTCCTGCATAGACGATGGCGCCTGCACCGATGACGAGCACTCCTGCCTTGGCGAACATCGGCAACGCGAGCTTGCCCAAGAGCAGGTAGATGCCCGGCAAGAACGCGAGCATGAAGATCCAGCCGGTCACGATCGCCGCGAGTCGGAGGCGAGGCGTAGGGTCGATGTTTCGCAGTTCGGGCCAGCGGTACATGATGAGCGTCGCGCAGAACGCCACGATCATGGCTAAAAACCAGACGAAATACGTTCCGATGCCGCTCTGCGCGAACGAGTGCACGCTCGCGATGG
>JAYVXK010000764.1:0-4823 GCA_043785265.1 Myxococcales bacterium
GACGAAGACGCCCCCGAAGAAGATCCAGACGTGGTGCGCGAGCCAACCATTCTGTTGAACGACGCCGTCCTGCTTCGCGATGCTGTCGCCCGAGACACGCAAAGACTCATCGTCCGCCTAGCGACGGCTCGCGTGCGCGAGGAGCAACTGCGAAAAATGAGAGACGTGATGACCGCGTCAAAAGGCAGTTGCCCAGTGGTCCTGCACCTCTCGCTCGAAACGGGCGCCGAAGCTGTGCTGGCTCTTGGCAAAGAGTATCGGGTTGAAATCACCGACACGCTGCTTTCTGGCCTCGAACGCATCTTCGGCGCGCAAGTCACCGAGCTTCGCTAGCGCTCGCCATTGACGGCTGTTCACGGGCCATGAGAGTCTTTCATCCTGGGCTTTTTCGCGCCCAGCATGCGAGAGGCGATGCAAGAAGCTGCGGCGTGTCTACGGTGCGGTGGTGCTCACGAGGGCGATGACCTCGTCTGTGAGCGTTGCTCCACGACGCGTGTGCGTGCGGCACTGCCGAATGACGAACTCGTCGAGGCGCCGTTCAACGATCTCGATGTCGCGCTCCTAGGCGACATGGTCTACGACGAGCAACTCGACCGCGCGGAAGCCAGAGCCAACGAGAAAGCGTGGGGTCTCGTGGTGCGCATGCGTGGAGGTGTCGGTACCGACGCGTCGCTTTCGGTCGAAGCGGTCCTCTCTGTCGACGGTCCTTCCACTCCTGCGCAAGACTTGTGGGGTGCACCCGTCGTGTTGGCAAAGCTCGCGTCCGCCACACGCGAGAGCATCCGAGATCGCATTGCGTGGGCGCGTCACACGACCCAACTGCGTCACCTGCATCCTGTCGACATCGACGAGCGTCACTCACTGGCGCGTCGCGGATTTCTCGGCGCTGCCGAGGGACTGCCGATGTTGCTCGCCGCGCGCCTCCGCTTGGCGACTCTCGACTTCGAGGGAGTGGCCACCGCACCGATCGTCGCGATCGTGCAGAAAGAAGCCGAGATCGAGGTGCTCACGTGCGAAGTGCACCTGCCCGCGCCGGACGAAAGAGGGCGGCCGATCGTGATCGAACTCTTGTCGATGGCCGGCAACCCCATCGTCGACAAGCGCATGGTCGCCGCGGCGCGCGCGTTTTGCGAGCAGCATAAACGCTGATAGGTCTTTTTGCGTGGGCGTGACGGGCAGCGTGGCGCGATGGGTGACGAGCGCGCTCGTCCGTCTCTATTATCCGACTCTCTCGTGCGAAGGTCTCGAGCGACTTCCCAAAGACACACCGCTCGTGATTCTGCCGAATCATCCGAACGCGCTTCTCGATCCGCTCGTGCTGCGGCTCGCTGTGAACATGCCGGTGCGCTTTCTCGCGAAGAGCACTCTGTGGGGCAATGCAATCTCACGGGTCGCGCTCGATGCTTACGGTGCGTTGCCTGTTTATCGCGCACGTGACGCTGACGTCGTCGATGCTCGTGACGAAGGTCGCGCGGACAAGAACGAAAAAACGTTTGCGGCCTGTCGCGAAATGCTCGCTCACAAGGAGTCCCTCGCGCTCTTTCCCGAAGGAACCAGCCACTCCGACCCCACTCTGAAGCCGCTAAAAACAGGGGCTGCGCGCATCGCACTGAGCGCTGAGGCTAGCCACGATTTTTCGCTGGGGGTGCTGCTCGTGCCCGCCAGTCTCGAGTACGAAGCGAAGGCGACGTTCCGATCGAGCGCGTTGGTGGTGCTCGGCGAGCCCATCGTCGTGAAAGACTTCGAGAGCGCCTATCGCCAAGACGAGCGCGCCGCGGTTCAAGCGCTCACGAGCGTCATGCGCGAAAGGATGAACGACGTCGTCGCGCAGGCCGAGACCAGAGAGCTGCTCGAGGGCGTGGCCCACATCGCGGATTGGACAGGCGACCCCGACGCAGGCCCGGCGTCGAGGCAGGCTCGTACACTCAGTCTGCTCGCGGCGTACCGATCGTGGACCCAAAAAGATCCCGAGCGCACGTCGCAGGTGGTCTCGCGCGCGAGATCGTACATTCGCATGTTGCGAAGGCTCGGCGTCCGAGACCCGTGGCAGCTCGAATTGGGCTCGATTTCAACCCCGACCGCAGTTCGTGTGACGTTGACACTCTTGCTGCTGGCTCCGTTCGCGTTGGTGGGTGCGCTCGCGAGTTGGGCGCCGTATCGACTCGCAGGTCGAGTGTCTGCTCGCGTCGCAAAAGAAGAAGACGTCCTCGGGACAGTCAAACTCCTTGGAGGCGCGCTGTTCGTCGGGGGCGCGTGGACTCTCGAGTCTGCGATCGTGGGTCACCTTTATGGATGGCTCTTCGCGCCGCTCGCGTTCGGCGTCCTGATGGCGTGTGGATACGCCGCGCTCAGGTGGGACGAGATCGCGAGCGAGTCGATCGAAGCCTTGGTGATGATGATGTTTCGATGCAAAGGCGATCTCAAACGCGCGCTCGCAGATCGCCGTCGCGTTCTCGCGGACGAGGTCGCCGCGGTCCTCTCGCGCTAAATTGTGTGGAAAATGCACGCGTTTTGTGGCACCATCTTCGATCGATGGCCGAGAAAGCTCCCGGCTCGAAAGAGGACTCACCGAAGCGCGCACGCGATGCGCTTCGTGTCGTGAGCGTAGACGAAGCGCCAGCCTCGCCGCCTCCGTCCGTGCCGCCGCTGCCCGCGAGCGGACCGTGGCGCAGCTACAAAGAGCTCGTCGCGCAGCTCGCGAGTCGCATTGTCGAAGCACAGCGACCCATTCGCGTGCTCCAAGCGATCCGCTGGGACAATTCGATCGAAGAGCAGTTTCTCAAGTCCAAGGGCAAAGAACTTCCCAAGGCAGACGCCGCTTATTACGCGACAGTGGATCTTGGTTTTGATCCCGTCGCCAAAGCAGAAGAGTTCGAACAAATCGCGCGCGACATCGACAAAGAGATGGGAGAGGCAGACGCGCTGGGGCAAATCATGACGACGACGGCGCTCGAGTATCGCAGCACCGTGCAGATGCTCGCCGCACGCGGAACCCCTACGTTTTACGGCTATTCGCGCAAGCTCTACGGTTCGCCCAAAGACAAGTTTCCGGATGGCAAACTGACCGTGCGAGATCTCGGTCACAAGCTCTACGGCATCCTCACGAACGTGGACGACGACGCGCTTGGTCCACGCAACGAGAGAACGATCGGCGCCCAAGAATGCGCGGAGCGACTCAACGAGCGCTTGTCGTCTTACTTCAGCGACACCACCGTGCGGGTCTCCGCAGACGACTCGATCGTCGCAGATGCCGCGGCAGGCAACGACTACGTGAAGGTGCGTACCGGCGCGCGCTTTTCTGAGAGAGACATCGACGTACTGGAGGTGCACGAGGGTTGGGTGCATGTCGCGACGAGTCTCAACGGACAACTCCAACCTGTCGCAAAGTGGCTATCCAAAGGCCCTCCGCGCACCACCAGTGTTCAAGAGGGCCTCGCTGCGCTGCTCGAGATTTTCACTTTCCGGACCTATCCACGCCGGGCGCGTCGTCTCAATGATCGCGTTCTTGCGGTCGACAAAGCAGAAGACGGCGCGAGCTTCCTCGACGTGTTCGAGTGGTTTCGCACCGAGGGCTACGAAGAAGACGAGTGCTTCCACTCGGCGCGCCGCATCTTTCGCGGTGGTGTCATCGAAGGTGGCGGACCGTTCACCAAAGACGCTTGTTACTGCAAGGGCATCGTCCTCAACTACGCGTTCATCCGCAGCGCCATTCAACACAACCGCGCTGACTTGATCCCGTTCTTGTTCGTCGGAAAAGTCGCTCACGAAGACGTGCCGGTCCTCGCCCAGCGCGTGCACGACGGCGTCGTCAGACCGCCACGTTACATTCCGCCGATGTTCCGCGACCTCAACGGACTCGCGATCTGGATGGCATACTCCGCGTTCTTCTCGCAACTCGAGAGCGAAACGCTCGCCGATCACTACGCAAAACTATTCGCTCGAACAGGCTAAAAATAGGCGCTCAGCGGCCCTTGAACACGGGCTTGCGCTTTTGAGTGTACGCGTTGAGGCCCTCTTTTGCGTCGTAGGTCGCGAAGAGTTTTGCTTGCAACTCTCGCTCGAGTGCGAGGCCTTGTTCGAGCGGCAAGTCCGCACCGCTCACCACTGCGCGTTTGATTCGACCGACCGCGAGCGGGGCTTTGTGGGGCGGCACGAACTCGTGCGCGTATTCGCTCACGCGCCGCACGAATGCCTCGTGCGTACCGTCCCACACTTTGTTGCAGAGACCGATCTCGTGCGCCTCTTCGAAGCTGAGATTCTGCCCTTCAACCATCAGCTCCATCGCGCGTCCACGGCCTAAAATGCGGGTCAGTCGTTGCGTGCCCCCCGTGCCCGGCAGGACGCCGAGACCGACTTCTGGCAAGCCGATTTGCCCAGCGCCTTTGTGCGCGATGCGCAGATCACACGCGAGAGCGATCTCGAGTCCGCCGCCGACTGTGTGTCCGTTGAGCGCGGCGATCACCAACTTGGGTGTGTGCTCGAGACGCAAGAGTGTCTCGTTGGCGTGGAGGCAGAAGTAATATTTGAAGTCAGCGTCGGCCTCGCGCAGCATGTTGATGTTGGCGCCGGCGCAGAAGAACTTCTCGCCGTGACCCGTCACGACCATGACATGCACATCGTTGTCGAAGCGCGCTTCCAAGATCGCCGCGTCGAGCTCTTTGAGCATCTCATGCGTGTATGCGTTGACCGGCGGATCATTGAGAGTGATGAAAGCGACACCCTTGTCCGTCGAATAGTCGATGAGAGTCCCCATTGGCTGTTTTCCTGACTCACGCTTATCGCCCGCGAGCGCCGTCTTGTCCAAGCTCATCTTTGCGCAACGT
>JAYVXK010000765.1:0-14909 GCA_043785265.1 Myxococcales bacterium
CTCGGCCTTTTCGAAGTCGGCTTGGTCGGAGGGCAGCAGGGCGTGGAGCTGCTGCAGTTGCGCCATGAGTGTGCGGTACTTCATGGAGACGGCTTGGTAGCGACCCGCAGTGCTGGTCTGTTCGACCATCGTGGCGATCAGTTTGTTGCGGGAGCCACCGAGGAGCGCGGAGGTCAACGCGAGCATGACTCCGAGCACCGCCATCGTCATGCCGATGTACTTGCCGATACCAGGCTTCGCGTCGTGGCCACCTTCGTGACCAGCGTGCGCAGCGTGTTCCATCTCTTCTCCGAACCCCATAGCAATTCTCCTGTTTGTTTCGGTCTTGCGCCGGCCGCGAAGACTTTGAATTCGTGACTTCTGCCTATCCGATGTTTTTGCGTCCGCGCGTACTCAGTGGTGCTCAGGCGCGTGTTGCGGCGCGCCTGAAGTTGCAGGGCTGGCAAGGGGCTTCTCGATGCGCTCGATGTCCGCCAAGAGTTCCTCGTCGCCCTTCTTGCTCTTCTCTTCCATGTTGAGATCGAAGTACGCCTTCTTGGAATCGGCGACCTGCTTCTCCGCGGACGCAAGCCCAGACGTTTGCACCGAGAACGAATAGACGATCAATACCAGCGCGCTGGTGCCGAAGACCATCGACAACATCCACACGCGACGGTTTTGCATGAGGAGCGCGATGGACGCGAGGACGATGCCGAACTCAGCAGAAAGCTGCCCCCATTCGTAATGCTCGGCGGCCTTCTCGTAGACTTCGATCAAGGCTTCGTAAGACTCGGCCCACTTCTCGGCCTTCTCTTTTTCTTCGCCGTACTCACGGACCAATTCGACGAATCGCAGCACGTCCGATCCGGTTGGCGTGACCGTGTTGAGCAGCTTGGAGGTTTCGAGCCCACTCACTTGGATGACTCCGAGCGTGCTCTTGTCGGATTCGGCCTCGATTTTCTTGATCTCGCGGTCGGCCTTCTCGAAGTCGGTCTGATCGGAGGGCAGCAACGCGTGAAGCTGCTGCAGCTGCGCCATCAGCGAGCGGTACTTCATGGAGACGGTTTGGTAGCGACCCGCGGTGCTGGTCTGTTCGACCATCGTCGCGATGAGCTTGTTGCGTGAGCCCCCGAGGAGTGCCGAGGTCAGAGCGAGCATCACGCCGAGCACGGCCATGGTCATGCCGATGTACTTGCCGATGCCGCCCTTCTTCTCATCGTGGCCACCTTCGTGACCCGCGTGGGCAGCGTGCTCCATCTCCTCTTCGAACCCCATAATGATCTCCCTCCGTCGACAGTCGTTGAATCCGTGCGAACCTATCTACCCGATTTTTGTGAGCGCACCTACCCCTCGTGGCTGCGACCAATTGTGTCTTCAATCCCGCTTCTTTTTGGGGCTTTTCCGTGGGGGCCGCGTGAGCGCTTCGAAGTCTGAATGACCGTGCAACGACGCAAAGTCTTCGTCTTCGCGTAGCGAACTTCGCCGGTCGTCGTCGTCGAGTTCGATCGCTCGTTTCACACTCGAGAGCTGCGGGGTCCTCTTCGAGGCCGTGCATGCTCAGTGCGGCATGAATGAATTCGGAACGACTGCCATGATCTGCTCTCGCGTCATCGTCCCGCGCTCGTCGACCGAATAGTCGTCTTGCTCGACCTTGAACGTGCGGGTACCCGTGACGTCTGCTTTGCCGACGAACCGGTAAGGAATCGCAGGAATCGAGATCGCCTCTTGAACGACTTGCAACGCGAGGGGGATCGGCATCAGCAAGAGCACGCGGAGCGCAGTCGTTTGCCCAGCGGCCATCCACAGACCATCAGGAGGCGCGCGAAAATCCACGGCGAGCGGATAGCGATCCATCAAGATCACTTGTCCGCGAACCGCGCGAACTGCGACGTCATACGAATTTGGATTGGTCACATCCATCACCACCGCCATCTCGAGACTCGGTGGGATGGTAGGCTGAATGGATGTGATCTCGGCGTGATTGAGCCGCATCGTGGGCTTCGTGACGCACGCGCAAAGGGAGCACGCGAGCAGGATCGTCGCAAAACGGCAGAGCAGGATGGCAAGGCGAGACACGCTCGCGATCCTACACGCTGCGCCGACGTGCGAAACAAGACACGCGTGAAAATGGTTGCCGAGGTGGGGTGACCGACGGGGCTCGAACCCGCGACAGCTGGTGCCACAAACCAGCGCTCTACCAAACTGAGCTACGGCCACCGTATTGATGCGCCGAGGAAAATGACGCACATGGGCGCAGCGTGCAAGGCAAAAGACCGAACACAGGCGTGCAGCCTGACACGGCCTGACCTCAAATCAGTGTCGTGCGCATACGATTGCTCAGGCGAGTTTCCAGGTTCGACTGGCGACTTTGGCTGCGCGCATGAGGTCGACTTCGCTTGGCGGAACGCCAAAACCGGGGGGGATCGATGCTTGTGTGGGCAGCTCGTATTGGGCTTGACCATGCATCCCACGAATGGATTCGGCGAGGCCCTGCTCGACCGACGTGAGGTCGTATCCACCTTCGAGCACCAATCCGATTCGACCTTTTGCAGAACGCTTGGCCTGCTCAGCGAGCAGCGCAGACATGAAACCAAATGCTTGAGGGGTCAAGCGCATCTCCGCGAGAGGATCTCTGGCCGCCGCATCGAAGCCCGCGCTGACGAGCACCAGGTCTGGCGCGAACTGCTCGAGGACTGGCGCAATGATGCGCTCGAATGCTGCACGATAGACCGCGTCGCCTCCGCCCGCGGAGAGAGGCACATTCACCGTGTAGCCCTTTCCATCCCCTTCGCCCGATTCGCTCGCAGCGCCAGAGCCCGGATAAAAGGGCCATTGGTGCGTCGAGACGTAGAGGACGCTCGGATCGCGAAAGAAGATTTCTTCCGTGCCGTTGCCATGGTGGACGTCGAAGTCGACGATGGCCACACGCGACAATCCACGCGCGCGAGCGTGTGCCGCGGCCACGGCGACGTTGTTGATCAAACAGAAACCCATCGCGGCGTCCGGGCGCGCGTGATGACCCGGCGGCCGCAACAACGCGACACCCGTAGCAATCGGTCCATCGATCATCGCGTCGACCATCGCGACAGCCCCTCCCGCCGCGCGCATTGCCGCATCGATGCTCGAGACGCTGACGTAGGTGTCTGCATCGATCATGGCGGCGTTTCCGCGCAGCTTTTCGAGCGAGTCGATAAAGCGTGCAGTATGCACGCGAGTCAGCGCCTCGTTCGACGCCGCCTGCACGTCCACCTTCGACCAGACGACCTTCGCCGATGAAATGGCCGCGCGCGCCGCAGCGAGTCGCTCAGGCCGCTCGGGGTGGTAGGCCAGCGGCCTATGGCCGTCGAACACCGGATCGTCGACGAGCAGAGTGTTTGGGGGGCCGGCGAACGAAATCGGGACGGCCGACGAATTGGGCGTTTGGCTCAACGTCGGAGCATGTTGCCGTGCTTGGCTCGTGGGTGGTAGCGTTCTTTCGCCTTCCGTAGGGCGTTTGTCTTGCCTCTTTTTTCGAGGCGAGGCCTGACACGGAGGGCGGGACTGGCAGGCTCTCAACGGGCACTGCCCAGGGGAGGCATCTAGAGGCCGCATGCGAAACAAGATCATCGCCGTCAACGCCATCATCATTGCCATCGTCGGACTGCTGTCGTTCGTCCTCGTACGAGCCTCAGTCACCGCCGCTGCATCGCCGATAACCCAGCTCACGAGCGACGCGAAACACGACGCGCAAAGTGCCTCGGCTCGCTTGCAGCTGGACGGTCTTCGTGTGGAACGTTGGCTGGCCGGCAAAGCTGCCGACCCGAACACGCTCGATGCGCTCAACAAGGCAGACCCATCCGCGGGCGGCCCTGCGGCGACAGCGCTGTGCGACTCGGTCATCGCGTCGGCCAAGACGACTCCCGAGTTCGAAGGGGCAGTCCCCGCGATCGTGCTGCTCGTCGACCCGACCGGCAAGATTCTCGGTCGAAACAACTCGAATCTTCTGCGCGGTGAAAACCTCAGCGCGACGTATCCCAAGTTCAAAGAGACCATGGCCAAAGGCCAGACTGGCTCCGATGTTTGGGTCAACGCGGGTCGCAACGATCAATATCTCGCGTCTTACGCGGCCGTGCGCAACGGCAAGGGTGAGACGGTCGGCGCCATCGTCGCGGGCTTTACCATCAACGATGAACTCTCTCGCGTGGCTGATGCGACGACAGGTCGTCCGATGGTCCTCGCAAGCGCCAACGGAGACGCGCTCGAAGTCGTCGCACGATCGACGGCCAACACGGGCACGCTGGACAGCGCAGTCACTGGCGACGGCAAAGGCACGGTCAAGAGTGTCCTCGACACAGGCCATGCGGCGGCGGCTTCCGTGGGTGACTCACTGATCGCAGCCGCGCCTCTCGAGGGTTTTGGCAACACGAAAGGCACCGTGGTCGTTGTGTCTGCACCGGCCACCACCATCGAAAATCCGTCGGCGATCGCACTGCCGCTGCTCGGTGTTGCGGGGCTTGGGATTGTGCTCGTCTTAATCGGTGGATTTTTGCTCGGCAACTACATCACGTCTCCGATTGGTCAGCTCGAAGAAGGGCTGCTCGCCATTCTCAATGGGCAGAGCGACAAGCGCTTCAACCTCGATCATGCCGAACTGGGTGGTCTCGCCTTCCGCATCGATCAGTTGCTCAATCAACTGATGGGTGTCGAAGAAGACACGACCGATGAACAAGGACGCGTTTCGCGGACGCCTTCGCCTGGGACCTTCCAAGAGCCCGTACCCGAGGCCAGTCAACCCGACCTGGGAGTCGCCACTGCGCTCGCAGCAGAGCCAGCCCCTGCCTATTATTCGCGCTTGTTCGCCGAATACATCGCCGCGAAAAAGTCGAACGGCGAGCAGACCGAACACATCACTGAGCAAACCTTCACCACGCGCATTCAGTCGATGGAGCAGGACGCTCAGCAAAAGCACGGCAAACCCGTTCGCTATCAGGTGCAGGCTCGCAACAACGAAGTCATCTTGTTGCCCGTTCCGCTCAGCTGATCGCGTCGCAAACACGCGCTACCCACATTTTTCGCGAAAGCGCTTGCGTGGCGTTACAGGCCGCCGCAAGTTGCGTCGACTCGCGCACTGGAGCCAATTTTGGGAATCTTCGACTTCTTCAAGAGCAACAACAACAAGAGCGAGGAGCTCGGCAACAAAGCGCCGCCGATTCCCAAAGAGGTCGCACGCTGGGCGAGCAAAGCCGCAGACAAGCGCGCGCAAAACTATGATCGCATCGAGGCCATCGCTGCCCTCGCGGATCTAGGCACACCAGAGGCCGCCACGGCGCTGCTCAAGCGCTTCAACTTCGCGATGGACCCGAGCATCACCGATCAAGAGGAGAAGCAGGTCGCGTTCGAGGGCATCGTCGAGATGGGCAAAGACGCGCTCGACCCCATTCGCGAATACGTCAAAAAGGCCGAGAGTGTTGGCTGGCCGATGAAAATCGTGAAGAAGTTTCTCACCGAAGAAGAGTACGTCGGCGAGTTGCTCACGTGGCTCGCTCCTTGGGACACCGAATACGCCAAGTTCATCGACCCCAAGGTTCAGATCTTGGCGGCCCTCGAGGAGCTCAAGGACCCACGCGTCCGCGTGAAGATCACCGACTTCTTGTATGACGTGAACGAGACAGCGCGCTTCCACGCGGTCGGCGCCACACTCTTTCAAGACGACCCAGAAGCGATCACCAAGCTCGTCGAGATTTTTTGCGATGAAGAGAGCGTCCGCATCCGCGCGCGCATCTGCGAGGGTCTCTTGTCGCGCAACTGGCTCGTGCCTGAGAGCGCGCACTTCGAGTTCAAAAAATCGATCCCGAGCGATTACGCGCTGGACCCGTCGGGTCAGATTCGTCGCAAAGCGGGCTGATTTTAGCCACAAAACGAAAAAGCCCCATCAGCCTAGGCGATGGGGCCTTTTTTTTGAGTCGCGACTTGTTACTCGCTCGTCTTGCGCGTTCCGAGAGCGAAGCCGACCGAGATCGACAGCATCTGGTTGAACTTGAAGGTGCGATCGTCCGAAGTGATCTTGTTGTCGGGGAAGTTGCCGTTGGGCGGACCGCCGCGAGAGTCGAAGCCACCGCGGTTCCACGAGAACGGCATGGCCTTGTACTCGACGCCCAGCGAGATGAGATCCATCAGCCAGAAGTTGAGACCAAGACCGAAGCTCGGAGCGACCGCAAGGCGTGAACCGAGATCGAAGCTCGAGCCCTTCGGAGCATCAGAGCCGTCGGTGCATTGGTGTGGATCACCTTTGCTGCCGCAGTCTGGACGCTCTTGCAGACCGACGAACGCCACGCCCAGGTGGAGATACGCGTCCGTGTCGACGAAGACGGCCTGAAACAAGGCCAGCTTGCCGCGGAATGGAATGAGCGTGATCTGCGGGTTGACCACGTACTGGATGCGAGCGACTTGATCACCGAACGGTTGCGGCTTGAAGGGCTTGGTTGTGCCGTCGCCGGAGTGGTTCAAGTTGACGGCGGTGAATGAAGTACGGCGTGCGTTCTGATCGATTTGATCGGTGAGGTCGGTGCTGTAACCCAACCCGTAGCCAGCCCAGAGGCCGATGCCGAGCCAATCGAAGATGTTGTATTGAAGGCGAACGCCCGGGATGATCGCGCGACGGTATTCGTCGAGCAGCGAGAAGCTGACCGACGGGGCAATTTCGAAGCGCCCTTCGCGATACAGCCGGAGCCTGCGAACAGCCTTTGCGCCAGCGAGCGGACCCGTGAGCTGAATTTCCTGCGCCTGTGCGACGGGCTCCAAGAACGTGATGGGCGCCGAAGCAGCGACAGTGCCAACGATGGCAGCAGCGAGCGTCTTGACCAGAGTGCGCATGGCCCTCGTCCTCATTTGGGCAGCCTGTAGTTGAAGCTGAAGGGAAGGAACACACTGAGTCCGATTTGAGCCTGCACGTGGTTGGTGATGCTCACGCCGTCGGCGAGCCAAGTATCAGGATTCGATTGCGACGTCTTGTAGGCTGGGTCCGAGGGCTTGATGCCTGCAGCTCCCTTGGCGATGCTCAAGTTCTCGAGTTTCTCCGGGTAGATGTAGTCGGCGATCTCGAGGTTTGCGGCGAGCCAGCGCGTGACGAAGATGCGAAGGCCGATGCCGACGTTGAACGCGATCTTCGGGGCGAAGTCGAACTTGCGGTTGTCAGGGTCGATGACCGGAATGGGCCGCGTCGAGATGGCGCCAACACCTGCATCCACGAAGATGTCGTAGCTGAAGATGAAGTTCGAAAGCCCTGCAAACTTGCCGTAAACGGGCACATACGTGAAGTCGAGCGCAGCACTCCACGAATACTCGTTGAGAGGAGCGGCGACGCGGGTCGCGCGGCGAGTCTCGAAGTTGAACGATGAGTCGACATTGAGGCCCGAGTAGAAGTTGCCGTTCAGGCCGACCGCGAGGACGTTCGTTAGATAGTAGTTTGCCGAGAGGCCCGGACCTGGATGGCTGACGAACTGGTCGTTCAGCGTGAAGCCCCAGTACGGATTGAGCTCGAAGCGGTGATAACGGAGCGCGTAGATTTGCTCCGTCGCGACGATGTCGGCTTTGACGGTGCGTTTGGCGGCTTCGCCGAGATCCGTACCCTTCGGACATGCCGACGGATCAATCTCGCAAATACCACCCCCGCCACCACCCGCAGGAGTCCCCGTGTCGCCAGTCGGCGGCGTTCCGGTGTCGCCCGTTGGGGCTGCCGGTTTGTTGGGGTCTGCATCGAGATCGAGCTCTTGGGTTGGAGGCGCTGCAGTTCCAGCAGCCGCACCCGTAGGTGGAGCTGGAGGCTTGCCTTTGCCTTTGCCCTTTTGAGCCCAAGCACTCGAGGAAGCGAAGAGCAGCAGGGTTGCTGCGGCCACTCCCATCCATCGACTTCGCATCATCCGGCCTAGTTTCATTGGGTTTCGATTCTCGCGAGCCTCGTCAGGCTTCCGTTCGATCCGCCCGGCGCTGCCGGCCGGCTCAATCCTGAAGTTCATCGCTACCCCTTGGTGGCGCCACCGCTCCTCCTGAAGTGCCACGAACACTTGAAGGGAGGGACAGTACGGAGGACTGCGTAAATGCCTAAAACAATTGGGGAATTGGGCGTACAGCGAAAGTGCTGGGGACTATAACACGCAGAAATTCAGCCAATCAATGATAATTGCGTGCTTTCGCCCGAAAGATTGGAATCGTCGTTAGAACAAGCTTGTTTCGTTTGATCAAGAGAGGAGTGAAGAAGCGTCCTGCGAGAGCCGACGCGCGCGAAGAACAATTGGATGCTTGATGTGTCAAGGGATTAGGCCGCTGCTGCTTCGCCTGCGTCTTGACCAAAGAGTGCTTCGACGAACTCGTCTGCGTCGAACTCGCGAAGGTCTTCCGCGCGCTCGCCGAGACCCACGTATCGCACAGGTACTTTGAGCTCGTCGCAAATTCCGAGAACGATGCCGCCCTTTGCGGTCCCATCGAGCTTCGTGAGGATGATCCCCGTCAGGTCGATCGCTTCTTTGAACATCGCCGCTTGCGTGAGCGCGTTCTGCCCAGTGGTCGCGTCGAGCACGAGCAGAGTCTCGTGCGGCGCACCATCCATGGCCTTCGCGATTGTGCGTTTTACTTTTTTGATTTCATCCATGAGCGGCGACTTCGTGTGCAAGCGCCCTGCAGTGTCGACGAACAAGAGCTGAACGCCAAGCTCTTTGGCCTTGTTTGTTGCATCGAACGCAACGGCCCCTGGATCTGAGCCTTCTTTGCCCTTGATGACGTCCGCTTTGACGCGCTTGCCCCACACTTCGAGCTGCTGCACGGCGGCCGCGCGGAAAGTGTCGCCTGCTGCGAGGAGCACAGTTTGGCCCTCGGCGTTCGCGCGCGTCGCCAGCTTTCCGATGGTCGTGGTCTTGCCAACTCCATTGACTCCGACCAGCAAGACGACGGTTGGTTTGTGAGCCGCGCGAATCCCACCGCCACCAATATCGAGGATCGCTTTTGCTTCGGCGCGCAACGCGGACCACACCGCGTCTTCGTCGGCGAGTTCGTTCTTCTCGAGGCGATCGCGTAGCCGAGCGAGAATCGCTTGCGTGGTCTTCACGCCCACGTCGCTGCTGATCATCACTTCTTCGAGCTGCTCCAAGATGGCCGGATCGATCTCTTTTTTGCCCGAAAAAATCGCCTTCAAGCGCGCCATGAAACCACCACGCGTCGCGGACAGTCCCTGGCGAAGTGCCGCGATCTGTTTCTTGCTTGGTGGTGCTTTGGTCGAAATGGGTGCGGCGGCTGACGAGATCGGAGCTGGCTTTTCAGCGCCCGGTTGCTCGTTCTTGGGACGTATCGTGACGTCCGCTTCGGGCTTGGGGGGTAGCGGCTTTGGTGCAGGCCGGACCGACGGTGTCTTGGCTTGGTCCTTCGCCCCATCTTTTGCGGGCAGCTTGCGCTTGTCATCTTCTGCTGATGTCAGCTGCGCGGGGGTCTTGCGCAGAAAGCCGAAGTAGATTCCCGCGAGCAACGCAAGGCCGACGAGGATACTGACGATGATCATACGTTCGTTCTCCCGAGTCCGTTTGAGTTCCGCGCTCTCGCTACGGAGCCCCACAGCCACACGGAGCGCCGTGCAGGGCGCGGACTATATGGACCGCACGACGAGTGGTCAACGCGCGCGAGGGTTGCGCGTGTCGGGGTGCAGGTCGTCGATCTCGGCTTCGACGCGAGCATCGACCGCTCCCTCGTCATAAGCAGCACGCTCCACGGCTTCTGCCCACTTCTCGACATCGGGTCGATCACGATCCGCAGCGCGCCTGACTTGCCCTGGGGTTGCTTCGGGTTTCACGTCGAAAGGCGGACCGCTCGCGCGCGCCCACCGCACGAGTCGGTCGAGCACACGACGTTTGCGCAACACGAGCGCGACCTCGATTTCTGCGGCTTGCGGCATGTGCTGCTGGATCTGCGCGTGGAGCGGACCCTCACACACGAGGTGCATCGCGGCGCTCGTTTGCGCGTCGAGTCTGAATCGACCTTCATCATCGGTGAACACGCTCGCGACCACATGCCGATCTTGAATGCGTGTCTCTTCGATCGCGACGCGCGCTCGCACGACGGGCATTCCGTCGTGGGCATCGACCACTCTGCCCACGAGTGGTCCGCGGCGCGATCGAGGTGGACCGATGATCGAGATGCCAGCAATTCCCGCGGGCACACTGCGGGCAGGGGCAGACGGTCGTGTTTGTTGTGCGCGCCTTTGCGCCAATCTGCCTGCGATCAGCCACGCCGCCAGCGCGCCCCCGATCACGATGAGCGGCACTTGGCGAAGCGGATTCGGCGCGTCGATGGGCAAATTGATTTGCAGATCGTCTCCTGGTTTGAGCCACGGCGCGTCGGGCACATAGCGCACGCGCAACGAAACTTCTTTGTCGCGTGGAGTGCCAAAGGTCACCACGAGATCGGCCTCGCCTGAGGGCCCGACCGCGGCCGCGCCGACGACCACATCACCGACCTTGGCTTCGACACTACCCGAGGCAACCGGACCACTCTTGGCGCTCGCGACGATGACGATCGGCACGCCATCCTCAGGCACACCGCCACGCACTAGATCCTTTGGAGCCAGCAAAACGCGGGCATCCCGTTCGATAGGTGCACGATGCACGCTTTCTGCATTCGTGGCCGAACCGAGATACCTCAAGACCAACTCGCCGCGACCCGCAGGACCCAGTTTGGTCGCGTCGAGGTGAAAACGCGCGCGACCGCGAGAGTCGGTCGTCTGTTGCGCCACGAGTTGACCCAGCTCGGTCTCGAGGACCAACGGCAAACGCGGCGCGAAGTTCGACGCGTCGTCTTCTTCGAACGTCGCCACACTGTCGAGATCGGCGGGCGGCGCGTCGAGCGAGACGATGCGCGGCTCGGGATCGAACCCCAACACCACAGCTTGGCGCGTGAGGTCTGCCGGAATCGTCACAGTCGAATCGGTCAGATAGTCGGTGCCAGCGGCTGTGATGGTCGCGGTCAGCTTGCTCGGAGGCAGAGTGATGCGAACACAAAATCGTCCGGCTTCGTCCGTCGTCGATCGCAGTGTCGTGCCGTCGCTCTCGAGCGAACGAGACGCGCATGAGGTCGGCGCGTGATCACCCTGCGGCAAGTGCGTAGCGCTGCCATCGGCTGATTTGAGGGAGATCGTGATGTTCGTCGTGGCGATGGGCGACGCCAAGTCGTCTTTGACTTGCCCCTGCAACAAGAGATCACCATGACTGCGGGTGACATGTGCGTCGATGCGCGTCTGCGCTTTGACTCGTAATGAGGGTGCAGCATTCGCCAGCGAGGATCCCATCGCGATCGCGACAAGGCTCATCCACAAACGCATCGAAGCACGCATTCGCCCACACTCTACGACGCCGCAGAGCACGCACACAATCGCCCCACGAAGTCCTGCGAAGACCCAATGAAGAAAGGCTCGGACGCGTCCGTCCAATGACGGCACGTCCGCGATGCGGCGTGGTCAACACCAGATCGTGTTGTGTGCACGGTGTCGCTCGCGCTCGTGCTCGTGCTAATGTATTTAGTTGGAGGCACATGCCTGCGCGTCGTTGGAAGAGCGCGCGACCCATGGTCGCGTGGATGGTCCTTGCGCTCTTTGCCTGCGTGATCACAGCCACGTCTGCTTGGGCCGACGATCGGACGACGTTTCTCATCGACCGCCTAAAATCAGACGATTTTCGCGTTCGAACGAACGCTGCGCTCGCGCTCGGCGCCACCAACGACGACTCTGCGGTTCAACCGTTGTGCAACACTCTCAACGACTCACAAGAGGTCGTTCGTCAATCGGTCTCCGCTGCTCTCAAACGTCTGGCGAAGCAGTCGGCGCTCTCGTGCTTGAGAGCGAGATTGGGTGTCGAGACGAGCGACGCGATGAAGCTCAGCCTCACACGCGCGATCGAAACCATCGTCGCTGCGACCACGGCAACCCCCACGACCACTGCAACGCCTGGCGGATCACCGCTCGACGATCCGCCCAAGAACGTGGCCAACGCGAAGTTTTATGTGTCGTTGTCGCCAGTGGCGAATCAAACCGGACGCCCGCAGGCAGAGATCGACCGCATCGTTCTGCTCTCGATCAAAAACAAGCTGGACACTCTCGGCGGCTTCCAGCTCGCGCCGAAAACAGAGACCGCTGATGCCGCGCGTGCGGTGATCGCGAAGCGTTCACTGAAGGGCTATTACTTGGCCATCAGTGTCGACAAGTTCGACTACAGCAATGGCAATCTCAAGGTCAGTATCAAAATCGCCGTCTCGGGGTATCCGGGAAAAGACCTGCGCGGAGAGGTCCCAGTTGGGCTGACGCAAACAGGCGTTCGACCCACGGACAAGGCTTCAGAGGACAATCTTCTGAACATATGCGCGGGCCAGGCCATCACGCTCTTTGCAGGGAGCTTTCACTGATGTCGTCGCACCGAGCGCTGCGCGACAAACTGGATTCTCGGCGCGCGATGAGCAACCCTTGTGGTTGCGCTGTTTGGAGACACCCATGACGACCACCGCCGCAACACCGGAAAAAACTGGGCGCCACCAGCGCAGTGTCAAAAATTATCTCATCGACTCGCGCTTTCAGCTCAAATACACGGGCTTCATCGTCGGAGCCACGTTGCTGCTCAGCATCATCCTCGGCGTCTTTCTCTACACGACGAGCAACAAAGTCGTCGACGAGAGCAAGAAGGTCAGCGACGTCGTCAAGATGTCCATCAAAGACGATCCGATTTACGGGTCCGATCCTGACTTGACCAAGTCGTTCACTGACTCCGCCAGCGATTCCGATCAGAAGGTGCTCCAGCAACAGCGCGCGATGATGACCGGTGTGGTGGGTGGACTCACCGTGCTGGTCGTTCTCATCGGACTGCTCGGGATTTACTTCACGCACAAGGTCGCCGGCCCCGTTCACAAGATGAAGGGGCTGCTCAAACAAGTGGGTTCAGGCAAGCTGAAGTTCAAAGGCGGCTTGCGCAAGGGCGACGAGTTGCAGGATTTTTTCGAGACCTTTCAGACGATGGTCGACAATCTCCGAGCGCGTCAGCAAAAAGAAATCGACAGCCTTGGAGTTGCGATCGCCTCCGCCAAAGAGGCCGGTGTCAGCGAGGCGTCTCTCGAAAAAATCGTCGCCGTTCAAGCAGAGATGCGCCAAGCGCTCGAAGATTGACCGTCACGCGGTGAAAGCCGCCGCGATGTGTTCGATCTCTGCGCTCTCTTCGGCAAAGCTCACTGCGATCACATCGAATCGCAGTCTTTCAACGCTGGCGTCTTGGGCAAAGCGCTCGCGCCAAAGCCGCTTTGCCGCGCTGACCAGTCGCTTGCGTTTGGACGATGAGACACTCGCGAGCGCGCCTTCGTAGGCGCCACGTCCACGCGTTCGCACTTCGACGATCGCAACGAGAGCTCGTTGACGAGCGATCACATCGATCTCGAGTGCGCCGACACGTACGTTCGTGCCGACGATCTCGAACCCTTGCGCAATCAAGTAATCGATCGCGACCGCTTCGGCGCGACGGCCGAGCCGCGCTCTCGCACTCACCACAAAAGGACTAGTTGCACTTTTGAGCGAGCGGATCGCAGTTGGTGGTGCACGGATTGGCGCGATCGAAGGCCGTGTTGGCCTTGATGCAGTAGGCGCCCGTGAGGCCCTCGTTGAACGTGCCGCCGATGGAGGTCACGAGCTGAGTGCAGCTGTACCCGTCTGGGCATGTGCAATAGTTGGCGCCGTCATCGGTCTTGCCGTCGACGTTGCCGCAGCGGCAAGAGCAGTAAACAGTCTTGGCGGCCTCGCGACCGAAGCACTGCGGGAGCACCGTGGCGCCAAGCTTGGTCGGCGGGCTGACGATTCCAGTGATCGGCTTGCTCGTGTTGCCAGGTACAGTGCAGTTACCACCAGGCAATCCGGGGCCAACTCCAGGTGCCGACGGACCGGTTCCGCTGGTGTCTTGCCCATAAACACACGACACGCGACCCTGGAAGTGATTCACGAGACACAAGCGAGTCTGGCACTGAAAGCTCTTCGACTCGATGTTGACTTCGTTCTGATCGAAGGCGTTGAATTTTTCATCGTATTCCTGCTCGGGAACACATGGATCACCGACGCCGGTTTGCTTGCAGCCCTGACCAACGAGGACACCCGTGAGGCCAACAGCAAGAGCGAGTGCGAGAATCGACCGAGTCATATTGAGAGCTCTCCCCAGCGCGCCTTAGAGCGCGTGTTTTTCAGGGTATTCGTAGCGAGATCTGCCACGACAGGAGTTGCGTTGGGCACGCTACATGAGCGAAGCGTTCGGCCGCAAGTCTTGTCTACCGTTTTTCGGTTTGCACTCGCTGGTGCGGGCCGTAACGGTGTTTTGGAGTGATGAGGTGCGAGATGAGAACGTCGTGATGTGCACATGTCGTCTGACAGTCTTTGGGTCAGGCCCAAGAAAAGTATGTCCACGATGGTTTCATGGCCGCGTGGAATTGGACCCGTCATTCATTTCGCATTTCTCCACGTCCTTCGGTCCCCTCCGTCCACGGTCTATCGATCGATGGGCCGTTTCGCCTTGACAAACCAGAAAGAGCCTCCGTACCATCGCGCGGCTCGCGTAGAGTATCTTTCGGAGATTGTTGGGATTTCTGGCCAGTGAGAATTACAGGCACGGGCCGCATTCTGCACACGCAAGTTCAGAATGGATCTTCCACCACAACTAACAAGAAGCATTGCTCGGGGTATCGCCGACGGTGCGCTCGTAGTATCCACACAAAATCATCACTAGGGCGATCGCCCGCATTTTAGCCTCCGCGTGAGCGGCGGCGATTCGAATCGAGGAGCACGACGATGCGTAATCCGGTGGCACGCATTTTCCTCTTGGCAATGTCCGTCACACTCGCGACGACGGGTGCATATGCCCAAAAGGGTGGCGGCAACAAGGGCGGCGGAAACAAGG
>JAYVXK010000766.1:0-4820 GCA_043785265.1 Myxococcales bacterium
GAGCAAGGCCGCGCGCTACTCCAAGCGACACCCGGCGGGCGTGATGAGCCTGTCGTTTCGCGTGCAAGATCTCGACAAGACCATCGCCATCCTCGAAAAACGCGGCGGCACGTTGCTCAGCGATCCGCTTGAAAACAAGGATGATCGAGGCGGTCGTTATCGTTCGGTGGAGATCGCGACGCCTCTTGGAGAAGTAGCCTTTCGTTTCATCGAACGCAGTGACTTTCGCGCATTCGCGCCCGGCTTCGTCGACACGAACGGCGGCCACGCGTCGCGGCCCGAGAACTGTTTCGGCATCACGGCGATGGACCACGTCACGTCGAACGGTCTGACGATGCAACCGATCGTGTCTTGGTACCGCGATGTGCTCGGCATGGAGAAGTTCTGGGACATCAGCTTTCATACGCAAGACGTCACGCGCGAACTGGGCATTGGTTCGGGACTAAAATCGATCGTCATGTGGGACCCCGAGAGCGGCGTGAAGTTTGCCACCAACGAGCCACTCAAACCGGCATTCCGCGACTCTCAAATCTCGAAGTTTATCGAAGACAATCAAGGCAACGGCGTGCAACACATCGCGTTTGCGGTGCCGCAAATCATCCCCACGGTCGAAGAACTCAAACGGCGTGGCGTAGAGTTTCTCAAGACACCCAAGTCGTACTTCGACGACCTGCCCGCGCGCTTGACCAAGCTCGGGATCACCAATGTCAAAGAAGAGCTCGCCGAGTTGGAGCGATTGCAGATTCTGCTCGACGGTCAAAACGACAAATACATGCTGCAGATCTTCATGCGTGAGGCCGCCGGCTATTACGACGACTCGCGCGCAGGACCATTTTTCTACGAGATCATCCAACGCGCAGGCGACCCTGGTTTTGGATACGGCAACTTCCGCGCTCTCTTCGAGAGCATCGAACGCGCGCAAAAGGGACTCACGCAGTGATCGACCGGCAGAGCGCAGGCATCCTCCCGCAGAAACCGCACACTGTTTTTCGCGACACGGACGGGCGCATCTTTCACGAGGAGATGTTCACTCGCGGCGGTTTCGGAGGCCCCTTCACTTATTTTTACCATCGCAATCCGATTACTCCGCATCGCGAAGTGGCGATGTCTGCGCGTGGATGGCCTGCACCTAGCGCGATTGAAGCAGGGAGCTATCCGCTCAAACGTCGGCTGTATTTGTCCGATCAGCTGAAGGCTGGACCATGCGTGATCGACGCGCGCACGCCGCTGCTTTTCAATCGCGACCTGACTGTGTTGCTCGCGAGAGCGACGAAGAGCGACGACGTGTATTTCGCCAACGGCGACGCCGACGAGTTGTTCTTCATTCAATCGGGCGCCGCGAAATTAGAATCTCCATGTGGCTGGCTGGACGTCGTCGCGGGCGATTATGTCCATGTGCCGCGGGGGATGACGCATCGCTGGCACCTCAAAAATGGCGAGTTGCGCGCGATGGTCTTCGAGGCGCCCACCGTGGTGATTCCGGACGAGTTTCGCAATCCAGTGGGTCAATTGCGAATGGATGCGCCTTACACGCATCGCGATTTCGTGCGGCCAAATGGCCCGATCGCGACACCCGACAAAGTCCAAGATGGGCCGCGAGAACTCATCGTCAAACGCGGCGGCAAGTTCATGAGCTACTCGCTCGAGACTCCGCCGATGGATGTCGTGGGTTGGGAAGGGTTCGTCTATCCGTGGGCGTTCGCCATCGAGAAGTACCAACCCAAGACCGGCCTCGTGCACTTGCCGCCGACGATTCACACCACGTTTGCGGGCAAAGGTTTCTTGGTGTGCTCGTTCGTGCCGCGCATGACCGACACGCATCCAGACGCCATCCCCTGTCCGTATCCGCACTCGAGTGTCGACTGCGACGAGATCATCCTCTACCTGCGTGGCAACTTCACGAGCCGTCGCGGCGTCGGCCCCGGGGCAATCTCACTGCATCCTGCAGGCATCGCGCACGGCCCACATCCCGGCGCGTATGAGGCGAGCATCGGCTCCAAAAAGACCGATGAACTCGCCGTCATGTGCGACACCTACGAACCGTTGCTGCCTACCGCACAAGCCATCAGCTTGGAGCGCGCCGACTATCACGACAGCTGGACGACGAAGTAGCGCTTTTCAGCGACACATCCAGCGCTCTTCGAGGTAGCTGCTGACGTTCCTGCCCATACGCTCCGCGAGGCCACGCATGCGCGTCCCCGAGCCTTCCATCCCTGCGCCCATGCGGCCGCGCACGATGATCTCGTCGAGGATGTTGCCGCCTTGATCGACCACGTCGACGACTATGTTCATCTCCGACGCGTGAGACGCGACGTACGCATAGAAGCCGGGCTCCCACTCGGTCATGAACGCGCGAAGAATGAACGTGTTGTCGGGCGTGCCGCCTGGAATCGTGAGCGAGGCATTGTCGCTGCGCACGCGCTCGACGAAGCGGGTGCTCGAGTCGGCGAGGTCTGCTTGGAACTTGTCTTGTGTCTCGTCCTTTTTCTCGGACAAGTATTGCGGAACGGTTTTGTCGCCCACCATGAGCTTGTCATAGTGGAGCGGTTCGACCGCGAGCTTGCAGCCCGGCTTGGTGAAGGGGTTTGGCGCCGAGAACTTCACGACTTGATATGGCTTGCCGCATGCGATCGCGAGCGGCGCGAGCATCATGGCGAGGGCGAGAGCTTTCTTCATGGCAAGGTGCATATCATCAGGCGATACGCGTCGTCACGTACCCTACGAAAAACGGTCCCATCTGCGTGATGAACTCGCTGGTTTGACGCGTCTTTCGCATGGCTTGCACGAGATGCGAGAGCGGAAAAAGTTCTTTGCCGATGAGGCCAATCACGAACTCGTTGTCTTTCGCGTCGAGTCCGTGACACGCGAGTCGAACGTCGTGAGCGAGGCCCTTTTGGCCGTACGCGTGTCCGATGGTTGCGTGCTCACGCATCAGCCCCGCCACTTCGTCGCCGACGAGTTTGCTGAACGCGCCGCTCCGACGCAGCGGGTACCAAACGTGCCACGGACACTCGGCATCCATCACGCGCTCGATGCTTCGCTTGAGCAACGTGTGTTCCAGTTCGGGTTCGTGGCCTGTTGCATAGGTGCGTCCGAGCATCTCGAATTCGTCACGCATGGTGACCTGCGCGAGCGAGCCTTTCGCAAAGATGGGTCGCACGTCGCGCACGAAGCAAGCCGGATCTTCTCCCCAAGTGAGTAGCCCCATCCCGCGCGGACTGGCCGTGTCTGCGTAGATCACTCCGGGCACCTTTGCGGCGCGAAGACCGCTCGCGAGGTCGCGTGTCGCGCCATCGACGTCAACGGTGTCGAACACCAAGAGCTGCATGAACAGTCGCCGGTCCATCGCCTGCCGAACGCCGTCCTTCTTGCCGCCGTATTCGTTCGTGTCGATGTCAGGCAGCCCAGGGCGTGTCGCTTCTTGCGTCATGCATGCACTTTAGTGCCGCGATTCGAGGGTGTCGATGGTTAGGGGCCGCGACTGCTCAGTCAAACACGACGACGACAGGGCCGTGGTCGCTTGCGCCAAAATCGATTCTCACAGTGTGACTCTTCGCACGTGCGGCGAGTGTTGCACTCACGAGCGCGTAGTCGATGCGCCAACCATGATTGCGCTGGCGTGCGTTGCGCCAATATGGCCACCACGAAAAGAGCATGTCGTCGTCGGGTGAGAGGGTGCGTCCCACGTCCACGAGTTTGCCTTTGTCCAAGATGGCTTCGAGTAGCGCGCGTTCCTCGGGGCGTTGACCAATCAAACCTTCTTTGCGTTGGCTCTTCCAAACATCGATGTCAGCGCGGGCGATGTTCACGTCGCCGAGGATCAAGAGCTCGCGTCCTTCTTTTGCGGCAGTCTCCGCGTAGGCCACGAGCGAATCGAAAAATTGGATCTTGGCGCCGTAGTCTTTGCCGCCGTTGGGCGCATACATCGACACGAACGTGCGCGTGCCGACGGTCGCTTCCACCACACGCGACTCCATGTCGAACGACGGATGCGAAAACTTCGGTGCTTCGAACATGGCTTTTTTCAGCAGGATGGCGACACCGGAGTAGCCACCTGCTCCGTGCCATCGTGCGTGATATTCGGGCAGCGCCATCAGACCATAGAGCGACGCCGGCAGTTGTTCGCTCGTCGCTTTGGTCTCTTGGAGGCACAGCACATCGGGCTGCTCTTGCGCGATGAGTTCGAGGATTTGCGCTTCACGCGCGCGAGCCCCGTTGACGTTCCACGTGACGACTTTCACGCGCACCTGGGTAGTCTGATTACGGGAGCGACGCGAGAGACAACCAACGTCCCTCTGCGCTCGGCGAAAATGCAGCAGCGCGCGGGCCCGAGACGACGACTTGATCTTCGTACCAAAGCGGCAGCATCCATGCGCGCTCACGAACGCGGGCTTCGAGTCGCGCGTAGATGGCTTGTCGCGAGGGCCGATCGCTCGTGCTGTCTCCCTGGTCCAAGAGATCGTCGACGACCGCATCACGTACGCGACCGCGATTGGAGCCTGCAGGCGGGATCGAGCTGCTGTGCAAGAACACACGAAGTGTATTGGGTTCGACCAACTCGGCGAGCTGCAAGATCGCAGCGTCGAAGTCGCCAGCAGACAGGCGCGCCAAGAGAGCGCCAAGTTCGAGCGGCACGATCTCGAGGTCCACGCCGCCATCGCGCGCTTGTTGAGCGATCGCGCGGGCGATGTCGACCCGCAGACGATCGGCGCCACATAGCAACGTCGCATGCACCGAGCCACCCAACGAAGCGAGCGCAGATGCAGGATCGAGGCGTATTTCAGCCACATTGGCGTGTGCCCAATGGGCAGGCGCGAGCA
>JAYVXK010000767.1:0-4813 GCA_043785265.1 Myxococcales bacterium
TGTGCATGCTTCCGGACGCGGATGTGCCCGTGCTCCAAGTGTCGATGCCAAGCGAGGACCCCAAAGCGCTCTACGATTTGGGTCGGGCGCTGGCGCCACTGCGCGAAGAAGGCACGCTGATTGTCGGCAGCGGATTCATCACGCACAACTTGCGAGCCCTTGGCGTAAAGACGCCAAGCTGGGCCGCGGATTTCGATGCGTGGACCGCAGACACTCTCCTGCGCGAAGACGTGGACGCGCTGCTCGACTACAAAGCTCGTGCGCCAGGCGTGAAGATGTCTCTCCCCACCCACGAGCATTTCGTGCCGCTGATCCTCGCGGCGGGCGCTGCGCGTGGGGACGGGGCAGCCTTCCCCATCACGGGTTGGGCGTTCGGCGCCTTCACGAAACGCTCAGTCGAGTTCGTGTAGCTCGCAACATCGGCTCGATCTGAGGCACAATCGGGTGTCGTGTCTCACCTCGATCCCGAGACCATCGCTGCGTTCGCGGCAGGCACGCTCCCGCGAGACGTCGCGGCGGGCGCGATGGGGCACATCTCCACTTGTGACCAATGTCGCATCAAAGTGAGCGACGCATCGTTCGACGCATTGGAAACTTCAGGCGGACCAGAAGACGAAACCATCAAGAGCCCGGAACCCCTTAATTCTGGGGCGATCGTCGCCGATCGGTATCGCGTCGAGGGTGTGCTTGGTCGCGGAGGCATGGGCACGGTGTATTCCGCGCGGCATGTGCAGCGTGGTCACCTCGTGGCGGTGAAAGTCATGGCGCACACTTCGGGTTCGGGGGTCGCACGCTTTCTCCGTGAAGCAGCGACATGCGCGCGGCTGACGAGTGAACACGTCGCGCGCGTGTTCGATTCGGGTCGCTTGCCGTCGGGTGCCCCCTATCTGGTGATGGAATATCTCTCTGGGTACGAGCTCACGAGTGTGATCAAACGCGGGCCTGCGCCGATCGCAGACGCAGCCCGAATCATGGTGCAAACGTGCGTGGGACTCGCAGAGGCACACGCCGCGGGTATCGTTCACCGCGACATCAAGCCGGAGAATCTCTTCGTGACGACGCGGCCGAACGGATCGCTGCTCATCAAGATTCTCGATTTTGGCGTCTCGAAAATCACACGTACCGACCTCGACAGCGAGTCGAGCCTGACGGCCACGCAAGCGCTTCTGGGCACGCCTTCGTACATGGCGCCCGAACAACTCCTGGCGGCAAAGAGCGTGGACGGACGCGCAGACATCTGGTCGCTTGGCGTCGTGCTGTATCAACTATTGACCAATCAACTACCGTTCGGCGGCTCGAACATCCTCGCGCTCATGCACGCAACGACGACGACGACCCCACGGGCGATCTCTTCACTGCGCGCAGACGTGCCGCCGGAGATCGAGGCGTGCGTGGGCTGGTGTCTGCAGACTGAGCCTTCGCGACGTTACAAACGAGTCGAGCAGATCGCAGACACGCTTTCGGCGTTTGCCCAAGGCTGAGGTCGGGCTACCCACATTGACGTGGCTCGTGCATGAGGGGATAGTTGAGGAGAATGCCGCCCGACTCGCCAGCGCGCATCAAGCCAGTCGCGCCCGATCTCGAAATCGACCTCGATCACGAGCCGAGTGGTCTGCCCACGCCGCGGTTCGACCTCGAACCCTATGCGCGCGCCAATGCAGAAGACGCATCGGCGATGCGTCCCGAGCCCGAGGAGTCGCAGGTGCGCGCGCATGCATCCGACGAGGAGATCGCGCTGACCAAGCAAATGTGGGACGCGTTCGCGGCGACTGACTTCGCGACAGCGCTCGATTGCGCCCACGCGTTGTTGGCGCTCAATCCGCGCCATGCGGTGGCGAATGCATGTGCGGAGGAGTTTCGAGCCGACCTCGAAACCCAACTCGCGCAACGTTTGGGTGCTCCCCACGCAACGCCGCGAGTGATCGCTTCGTCAGAATCCATCGCACAAAGCCCGCTCGATCATCGACAAGGATTCGTGCTGTCGCAGATCGACGGGACGATCACCATCGGCACGCTGATCGACGTGTGCGGCATGGACACGATCGATCTGTTGCGTGCACTCGATTCGCTGCGAGCGGCAGGGCTCGTCGCGCTGGGCTGACGCAGAGCCTAGGTGTTGAAACGGTCAGCTGACTTGCGGAGAGAAGGGGATTCGAACCCCTGGTACCCTCGCGGGCACACCTGATTTCGAATCAGGAACCTTCGGCCACTCGGACATCTCTCCGCTGCGCAACCTGATGGATCGACCAGGGGGTTGTCAAGTCCGTCTGCGCGACGAAATGCGTGGGGACTTGGCTTTGGTAGGAGCGGGCGCCGGCTTGTCGCTCACGCCGACTTTTTCGCAAACCTCGGACAGCGTGCATTCAGCGCATTTTGGCTGCTTTGCGACGCAGGTGTATCGACCATGCAGCACCATGGCGGGACCAAAGAACGTCCATTGGTCTTTGGGTACGAGGCGCATCAGGTCTGCTTCGATGTCTTCGCCCTTTTGATTTTTGGTGATGCCCAATCGCTGACTGACGCGGCCCACGTGTGTGTCGACGATTACCCCCGACGGGATGTTCCACGCAGTGTTGAGCACGACGTTCGCGGTCTTACGCGCAACGCCGGGCAAGGTGATCAGCTCGTCGATGTTTTTGGGGACCTCTCCGCCAAAGTGATCGATGAGTGTCTGACACGCGCCGCGAATGGCCTTGGCTTTGTTCCGAAAGAACCCGCTTGGTTTGATGTCCTCTTCGAGCTCGGACGCAGGCACCGCCAGATAGTCCTCGGGCTTGCGGTACTTCCGAAACAGCGTTTTGGTGAGCTGATTGATGCGCTCGTCTGTTGCTTGCGCCGCCAAAATCGTGGCGACGAGCAACTCGAACGCGGTGGTCCAATCGAGCTCGTACTTCGGGTTCGCGTACTTGGCGTGCAGCCGCTCGAGCACGTCGCCGATCTGCTTCTGGGCTCCCAAGTGCGACCTCCTGTGTTCCGCTTTCGGTCCGTACGCTCTTGCGCGTTCGCGCCCATAGTAGAGGCAGAGTGATTCCCCAGCCCACAGCAACATGCGGTGACCCGGTGTTTTCGATATAACTCTACCGTGCTCGTTACCTACGCCACTCGTCGGTCTCCTCTGGCGCTCGCGCAATGCCGCGCGTTCGTGGCGAGATTGAAGGCGGCGCATCCGTCCCTCGAGACAAGCGAGAAGCAGGTCATCACCACAGGCGACCGCATTGTCGATCGACCTCTCTCGGAGATCGGCGGCAAAGGGTTGTTCGTCAAAGAGATCGAAGAGGCCTTGCTCGACGGATCTGCACACTTCGCGGTGCATTCGATCAAAGACGTGCCTGCGCAGATGCCAGCCGGACTTGGGATCGTGTGTATTCCGACGCGCGAAGATCCTCGCGACGTGTTGGTGTCGCCAAAATACAAAACGCTCGCGCATCTTCCCAAGGGCTCGAAAATAGGCACATCCAGCTTGCGAAGGCAGTTGATGCTCCGAGCGGCGCGACCCGATCTCACGTTCGTCGCGCTGCGCGGCAATGTGGACACGCGACTGCGCAAAGTCGAAGAAGGCGAGGCCGATGCGATCGTGCTTGCGCGCGCGGGCCTCGTACGACTTGGTCTCGCAGATCGTGCAACCGAAGTCCTCGAGCCAGAGTTTTCTCTGCCTGCGGTCGGGCAAGGCGCGCTCGGGATCGAGACGAAGACTGACGCGTCCGAGATCATCGCGTTGCTCGCAGCGCTCCATGATCTGGAGACGGCGACATGCGTGGCTGCCGAACGCGCAGTCCTGGGTGCTCTCGAGGGCGATTGCAAAACGCCCATTGCGGCGTTCTGCCAGAAAGATGCGGGTTTCATGCGTCTGCGCGCGTTCATCGCAGACCCCAACGGGTCGAATCCGCGTACGCGTGATCTGCGTGTGAGTTGGCCCAGCAGTGAGGCCGAAGCGCGTGCGCTTGGGGATGCGATCGGCCGAGAGCTCAAGAGGGAGTGACGGATGCACGTGCACTTCATTGGCGTGAGCGGGACCGGCATGGGAGCGCTCGCGATGTTGTTTCGCGAGAAGGGCGCGCGCGTGACAGGCAGTGATGCTGCGTTCGATCCCCCGATAGGACCTGCCCTGCTGGCGGCGGGTATCGAGTGCATGCAGGGTTATCTCGCGACGCACTTGCAGCCTGCGCCAGACTTGGTCGTGGTCGGCAATGCCATTCGGAGAGAAAACCCCGAAGCGAGCGCGGCGGCTGCAAACAGCTTGAATTGTGCGTCGATGTCGAGCGCGCTCCGCGAGCACTTCTTGTCCGGACGCCGCCCCGTGGTGGTGAGCGGCACCCATGGGAAGACCACCACGAGCGCCATGTGCGCGTGGTTGCTCGCGTGTGCAGATCTCGAACCTGGTTATTTCATTGGAGGCTTGCCGAAGAACTTCCCGTCGGGCGCGGCGATGGGTCGCGCGGCGCGATCGCTGTCGCGTGCGCCTGCTCCGTTCGTCGTCGAGGGAGACGAATACGACGCGGTCTACTGGCACAAGAAACCGAAGTTGATGGACTACCTCGGCGTGAGCGACGACGACGTGGCGATCCTCACGAGCGTCGAACACGACCACATCGACGTGTACCCAACGGAGAGCGCGTACGAAGACGCGTTCCGCGAGTCGCTGTCGAAGTTGCCCAAAAAGGGGCGCCTATTCGTCGACGCAAGCCAGCCGCGCGCAGTCACGATCGCCCGAGAATCATGCCGCGCCGCGATCTCTCACTATGCGCTCGATGGTGATCGCACTTGTGACGTCACTGCCGAATGGCTCGCGGCGGTTGGACCGATCGATGATCTC
>JAYVXK010000768.1:0-4798 GCA_043785265.1 Myxococcales bacterium
GCGACCTCCCGCTGCGTTGCCGCCCAGTCTTCGACGCACGAGGCCGAGCATCACGTCGAAGATGCCTTCGCGGTCGGGGCTCATCATCATGGCCGTGCGCAGCGCGACCTTGCGTGTCGACGGAACGCGCGCGTCCTCCAGTGCCTTCTCCCAAGCTAGAGCGATCTTCACGCTGGTGGCCCAGTAGGCTGGGACGTCCGGTTCGCTTCCACCGATGATGCCAGTCGCTTCGTCGTTCGGCGCGTCGAAGCGATGTGCGTAGATGGTCGCGGTGCTCATCTGCAGCCAAAGGCGCGGCGGGTGTTTGGCTTGCGCGATGGCTTCACCAACGACGCGGGTCGAGTCGACGCGCGAGTCGAGCATCGCCTTGAGGTTCTCGGCGGTGTAGCGGCAGTTGACGCTCCGACCCGCGAGATTGATCACGACATCCGCGCCGTCGAGTTCGGAGGCCCAGGCTCCCAGTGTTTGGCCATCCCATAGCACCGCTTTTCCTGACGGCACACTCGGACTTCGGCACAACACAGCCACTTCGTGCTTCTCCGCGAGGAATTCGCGCGCGAGGACCTGCCCGATTTGCCCGCTTCCTCCGGCGATCACGATCTTCATGAGTCGACACTATCCGACTGACTCTTCGCGAGGAAGAACTGGAGGCAGTGGTGTGCCGGAACCCGCGCTCGCAGACTTTGTCATCTCTGGTCGTGCAGCAGACACAACTTCAGTTCCAACCCTTGGTCGCCTGCTTCAGGCAATTCGAGAAACGCGTCGGCCACGATGATCGCGCGTCGCGCGTCGGCCCAGTCATAGGGGTAGTTTGCGCCGAGTGCCCTCAACCAGGCACCGAACAAGGTCTGCTTGGGATTGGAGCTGAAGCTCACACCAACATAGAGGTCAGCCGCTGCTGTCATTGCGTCGGCGAGCGCCAACACATTGGACGCATCGGGGATCGCGTTCATGAGATCGAGCCCCAGCTCGCGAACCTGGGGCGATGAGTGCCGAATCAATCGCGCAAGCACCTTCAGCGCGTTCGGGAGAAACGCCGGCTCCGCTCGCACGAGCTCGACGAGAAAACTACCTGCCACATGACCCTTGTACGAATTGCCCCAATTCAGGCGTCCCTCTGCTTCGTCGACCAGGAGTTTTTCGATGTCGGTCTCATCGGTGAATTCACCAAAGTCTGCGAGGTGCGCTCTCACGTGCCGCTCTCGTCGATGTTGGTGTGACCTCGGGCGGCTGCCTGGTGAATCTCGTCGCGTAGTCGCTCGACGAAACCAGCCTTCCAGTCGTCGCCCGCCCAGCCAACATCGATGCGTGCAACATACTCGGCGACGATTCGCTCGCCCGCGACCGGTTCCGTTCCCCCTCCCGTCCCCGCACCCGCACCTGTCCCCGCACCCGCTCCCGTCCCCGTCCCCGCACCTCCCGTCCCCGTCCCCGCACCCGCTCCCGTCCCCGTCGCTTCGCGTACCGTGATCACGTAGTAGCAGTCGTCCTTGCGTTGGTCGTAGCTCTCGAAGCGCGCTGTCCACGCGCGATGGCCAGACACTGGGATGGGAGTGCTGAACTCGGGCCATTGAAACGACATGGGTGCGCTCCGGGTCGCGTCGATTGCGGCTAGTTCACGCCTCTTCGACACGAAGCCAAAGCCTACAGGTAAGTGCAGTAGACCAAAAGTAACGCGCGCGACCTCTCTTGTTGGCGAGGCTGATCTCTGATTTGATGAGTCGTGATGGGGGCTATTGCAACGCGACGCTGGTGGCTTGCAGGTCCGCTGCTCGGGGTCGCGATCCTACCTCTCATCGAGTGCGCCACGCCCACGGACGTTCACGTCACGGTGTTCACGGATGTGGGATGCGACAAGGGCGCGCAGGTTTCTCTCGTAGGGGCTGACAACGTTGGGGACCTCGCCGGAAAACCTCCATCGTCGGCATCGACCCACTGCACACCCAAGTCGGATGGAACCCAGGCTCTCGGAGACATCGTATTGCGGCCATTGAAAGGCACCTCCGAGACGATGGTCTTCGAGCTCATGATCCGCCCAGACGGCGCCTCTGCAGACACGTGCAATCTTCCGGAGAATGCGGGCTCGTGCATCGTCGCCAAACGCGAAGTGCACTTCACGAGTCACACCGAACTCGAGATGCGCGTCGATCTCCGCACGTCGTGTCTCGGTGTGACGTGCGCCGATCCCAGCCAAACATGCGTGCGCGGTCAATGCACTTCGGCCCTGGCGCCCGCTAGCTGTTCGCGTGGGTGTGATGAATCGAGTCTACTTCCTACCGCGGGAAGCGTGTCTCACTTGCAACGGATCGCAGGTGGGGCGGCGCACACGTGCGCGATCACGGCTACGGGTGGGGTGAAGTGTTGGGGCGACAACAGCAAAGGCGAGCTCGGCAACGGAACGAACAACCCAAGCTTGGTCCCAGTCGATGTGAAAGGTCTGAAGTCGGGCGTCATCTCGCTCGCCACCGGGCAGAAGTTTACCTGCGCGCTCACGTCTGCGCGCACGGTCAAGTGCTGGGGCAAGGGGGACTATGGCCAACTCGGTATCAAGACCAACGTCGATAGTCCCGTCCCAGTCGACGTGCAAAACATCACCGATGTCACGTCCATCGCAGCGGGCTGCAAACACATGTGTGCGTCGACGACGTCTGGCCATGTGCGGTGTTGGGGATGGAACGACATGGGTCAGATCGGAAACAACACCAACGCGAACCAGACACTCCCAGTCGACGCGCTCATGGGTGGAAGTCCATTGACTGGGGCGCTCTATGTAACCGCGGGCTTCCACTCGAGCTGCGCAGCCTCCGCCGCTGGCGCGCTCTGTTGGGGAGACGATGGTCTTGGTCAACTCGGCGACGGCAAGCAGATTTCGAGAAGCACTGCGGCGCCCGTGACGCAGCTTGGATTTGCGCCTTTGGTGATGTGGTCGGGCGCCTCTCACGTCTTTGCAGGTGGGCTTGGCCCAGACGGAAAATCGACCACCGCCATGTGGGGAGCAAACCCTGTCCCCAATGTCGTGAGCGGACCGATCGACGCGGTCACGGGTGGAGACGACTACACCTGCGTCTTGCAGTCAGGGACTGAACGCTGCTGGGGTCGAAACGACAAAGGCCAGCTAGGCAACGGCGCGGTGGGCGCTCGCAACAACACCCCAGCCATGCCGGTAGGACTTCCAGTCAACATCGGGTGGATGGCTGGAGGTTTCGAGCATGGGTGCGCGATGACCACAGACAATCGCATCAAGTGCTGGGGCAACGGCGCCAATGGTCAGCTGGGCAACAACACCACGACAACCAGCCCCACCCCTGTTGATGTGGTTTGGCCGTGACCCAGCGATCAGAAGACTTCCATCCCTAGGTTGAGACCCAGCAGAAAGATTGGTGGGCCGTTGGGGAAGAAGATCGGATGTGCGTCCAGACCGATCGCAAACGCGACACGCCGTCCGCCATTGGGATCACGACTTCCTATCAAGATGGCCGCTCGGGCGTGTACACCACCAGCGAGACCGCTGGTTGCATCGCATCGAACGGTGGCTCTGTCGCAGCCCGCGAGCACGACATAGTCCAGCGTCGGTCCCACGCCGATCTCGAAGCTGTCGCCGAAGTCGAATGCGGCTAGGAGCGAGTTGCTGTCGAGCACGCCTACGATGCCAGAGGTCGACGCGCGAGGAGTGAAGAACAGCGCGGTCGGTGAGTTCTGATAGTACAGACCCAGCCAGCGTGTGAATTGGAGCCCCAGTCGGCCGCTGAGGGATGCGTTGCCTCCGACGTCGACGATGCTCCCAAGAACGAGTCCGCCACCAACGCTAAAGCCGCCGCGCAAGCGCACGTGTTCGGAACCAGAGGCCGCTGCAGGCTTTGATTCTGCCTGGGCACTCGCTGCCTGGGCAAGCAGCGTCAAGGCGACTGTTGCAAGAGCCGCAACGAAGAGGCGCACCCCATTTCGAGGTGCGCTCCTTCGTGCGACATGACTGTTCGCTTGCATTCAGATGCTCAGATCGTGTGCGCCGAAACCTTGGCGTTCACGGAGATGCTGGCGTCTGCGACGACGTGCAGCGAGCCAATCGCTTTTCCAAGCTGACCCGTCGCCAACGCAACACACGCAACCGACTTGGCGTCGAGCGTCTTTGCTTTGTTCGACAGCGCAGTGCCGTTGTTGCCGAGGCGAGTTGCCGCGTCGATCAGCAAGACACCTTTTGCGCGCGCCGCATCGACGAGCGCAGGGAGATTGGCCTTGAGCGTGGCGACCAGCGGCTTCAACTGAGGAGCCGCAGTGAGGTCCACGAAGATGTCGACCGTCGTCGGATCGCAGACGGCGTGCGAGATCACCTTGGCGGTGCACGACTCGCTGCACGAGACGTCTTCGTCGCAAGTTGGCGGGTTGCACTTGGTAGTGCACACAGGATCGGTATAGGTGCTGGTGCACGAACCCGTGCAGCGAACACTGGCGCCGCAGTCGGTGGGTGCCTCGACCTTGCACATGCCCTTGCACTGACCGTTGCACGATGAAGAACACTTGCCGTTGCAGTTCGAGTCGTTCTCCGTGACCTTGCCGTCTTTGTCTTCGCAGCTGCCGGCGCACTTGCCGACGCATGTCGCCTCGCACTTGCCCATGCAGTTGGCTGGGCGGTCCGACTTGCCTTCGCAGTACGAGTTCGCGGTGCATTGCGCACTGCAAACGACGCTCAGCGCGCCGGGTTCACAGCGTGTGTCGACTGTACCGGCCTGACAGACCTTGGTGACCGAGCAGTCTTGATCACACTTGACCTGCTCGTTGAAGTCGAGGTGGCACTCGCCGC
>JAYVXK010000769.1:0-4797 GCA_043785265.1 Myxococcales bacterium
CTCCCGCCTCAGCTGGGACCCTTCGTGGTCGGCGCCAAGATTGGCGGCGGGGGCATGTCCAGTGTGTACCTCGGGCGCCGGGCGGATACCGCTTCACCGGGCCACAACCTCGTCGCGCTCAAGGTGATCAAAGACGAGCTCGCGGGCGAACGACAATACGCGGACATGTTCGACGACGAAGCGCGCATTTTATCGCGACTCGATCACCCAGGCATCATTCGGCACGTCGACTACGGTCACACCAGTGGCTACGGCTACATCGCCATGGAGCTCGTGCTCGGTCGCTCGCTCATGGATGTGTGGGAGGCCTGCAACAAGGCCGGCACGCACATGCCCATCGATCTCGGCGCGCACGTTGGGTTGTGCGTGGCAGAGGCGCTCGAATACGCGCACAAGCTGACCGATGACTCGGGCAAGTCGCTCGAGGTCATTCATCGCGACGTGAACCCGACCAATGTTTTTCTGACCTACGACGGCCAGGTCAAGCTGATCGATTTCGGTCTCGCGAAATCAGTCGGGCGCATGCACAAGAGCGTCGAGGGCATCGTCAAGGGCAAGGTGCCTTACCTGGCGCCTGAACAAATCGTCGAAGAGCAAATCGATCATCGCACGGATGTCTACGCACTCGGCGCGACCATCTGGGAGATGACCACCGGTCGACGTCTCTTCAAGCGCGAGACTGACGGCGAAACGATTCGCGCGATTCGTGCGCATGTGATTGTTGATCCGCGCACCATCGTCGACGGTTGGTACCCGGAAGGCTTGTGGAAGATCGTGGAGCGTGCGCTCGCGAAGGATCGCAATGACCGTCAAGCCACGGCAGGAGATCTCGCGACCGAGCTGCGTGAGCTTCTCGCAAAATATGGCCGCAAAGTGCCCATGCAAGAAGCTCTCGCGCAGTGGCTCGAGGAGCTGTTTCCGGGCGAGCACAAACGTCAGTCTGCGTGGCTCATCGAAGCCGCAGAGCGCGCGCTGCCTCGCATGACGATGCATCCGCCCGCACCAATCGCCGAGATCCCCGAGGTCGCGAGCGGCGCGCTGAGTGGACCCCAGGTTCCGGTGTTGCCCCCTCCGCCCAGGCTTCCGGACTTCTCTCGAGCACCACCTGTCGAGAAGCCACTGCCAACGCGACCGCCAGCACCACCAAGATCAGTCGGGCGTTTTCTGGTGGCTGGGGTGGTGGTGTGCGTGATGGTTGCGGCTGCGTGGGTCGCGATGAAAGGCTGACCTCCGGCGATCGACTGGTAGTCCGCTATAGTGTTGGCATGGCCACGAAGAAGCGTCTCGCGCTCGTGCTGGCAGGTGGCGCCGCGCGGGGGGCATACGAAGTCGGCGTCGTCGACCACATTGCGCGTGAAGTTGCGCGCGACACTGGGCGCGAGATCCACTTCGACATCCTATGCGGCACGAGTGTGGGCGCGCTCAACGCGTGCGGGATGGCTGCGTATGCGCACGAAGGAAAACTCGCCGCCACGCGGCTCGTCGACGTGTGGACCAGTCTCGACGTGAGCGAACTGGTGAGTCCAGACGTGCGCGGCGTGCTCGGAATGGGCGCGCGTTTGCTCGGTCGAAGCAAGGCAGACAAGGACTCGGTTGCTGCGCGCGAGAGCGGCATCCTCGACGCGAGCGGTCTCGAGCGTCTGGTGGAGTCGCGCATCCCCTTCGACTTCATTCAACCCAATCTCGAGCGCGGGTATCTGGACGCGCTGACTGTGTCGACGACGCACGTGGCGAGCGGCAAGACCATCGTGTTCGTGCAAACCAAGGACGGCCAAGTGCCTCGCTGGAGCCGCGATCCCACGATCATCCCTCGTAGCGCGACCATCACGGCACGGCATGCACTCGCATCTGCCGCCATTCCGATCCTGTTTCGCGCAGTGAGGCTGGGCAACGAGTACCATTGCGATGGCGGACTCCGACAGAACGTTCCATTGTCGCCCGCACGCAGGCTGGGCGCGGACGGACTCATCGTCATCAACCCCAGGCACATCGGCGACGCAGCACTCGCAGGCGCGCCCGAGACCGAAGAGAGCTTCCCTGGTCCATTCTTTTTGCTCGGCAAGACGCTCAACGCTTTGCTGCTCGATCGCATCGACACCGACCTGTCGCGACTCGAGAGCATCAACCGCATCCTCGACGCAGGCACGCGCGAGTACGGAAGTGGCTTCGTCGACACACTCAACAAGCAACTTGGTTACGACCAGGGCTACGGGATGCGCCCGCTCCGCGCGATCCTCATCCGATCGACAAAAGACATCGGCAAAATGGCCGCGGAATTCGTGCATAGTGCATCTTTTGCTCGCGCGCAGGGAGTCATGGCGCGCATGATGCGAAGCCTCACCGAGCGCGACGCGCCGAAGAACGAGAGCGATCTGTTGTCGTACTTGTTGTTCGACGGAGAGTTCGCGGGACGCTTGATCGAACTCGGGCGGCAGGACGCAAGAGCGCGTCACGCAGAGCTGTGCGCGTTCATCGAGCAGCTCCACGCATAGAGGACTTCCGGGCGCGGCCCCCCGTGCCCGTCCCCGTCCCCGCTCCCGTCACGTCCTTGGCTGGGGCGGGACAATCGACGGGGTGGTTCCTCGTGCCTCGAGCCAGTTGAGACACCGACGGATACTTCCGGTCGCGAGTGCCACGCATGTGTCCGCGCCGCCGTAGTACATGTTGATTGTGTCGCCGTCTGCGCCGAGCGTCGTCCCGCAGGGGAAGACGACATGGCCAACGTCGCCTTGTTGTTCGTAGTCCGTTTCGGGTCCGAACACCCATTCGTCACCGCGTGCGATGCACACCTCCGGGTCCGCGGTCGCGAAGAGCGCGAGCCCCAGTCGATACAGACTGCCTGCCGCGGTGTGGCGCACACCATGGTAAATCATCAACCAGCCACGCTCTGTTTCGATGAGCGGCGGCGACAGACCAATCTTGTTGGCGTCCCACCATGAGCCCTTGCGCGCAAAGAGGATCGGCTTGTGACTGCCCCAGTTTCGCAGGTCGGGCGAGTAGGAGATCCAGATGTTGGCTGCGTTGTCGGTGACGGGGCGATGGATCAGCGCAAATTGGCCGTTGATGCGGCGTGGAAGTAGCGCGGCGTCTTTGTCCTCTGGTTGCATGACGAGACCGCAGCGCTCGAACGTGTGAAAGTCCTCGGTCATCGCGAGCGCCACTCCGGGACCATTTTTGCTGAAGGCCGTGTAGGCGACGACGTACTTCTTGAGTTCTTCGACCCAGGTGATTCGCGGGTCCTCGATGCCCCAGAGTTCGTCGGGGTGCGTCTCAGGCTGGGGAAGGAGGGTTGGCATCGCATCGATGACCCAGCCATCGACGCCGTTCTTCGATCGAGCCGCGCACAGGTGGGAGTGGCCGCGCCGATCTTCCACTCTGCATAGTAGGAGCGTCGTGTTGTCGCGTAAGAGCGTCGCCCCAGCGTTGAAGACCGTATGAACGGGATAGGGCCAGTCTTTCGCCGTGAGGATTGGGTTTTGCGTGTGTCTCTCGAACAACGCTTCGTAGCTCTTTCGGCCGCTCATGGACTGCTCTCCTTCGCGCTCGCGGTGGGGGCCAGGTGTTCTGGGCGCGTTCTCAGCGCAGTGCCTGGGGGAATGGTCTGCACGAGCTTCGATGCCAAACGATCTGCCGCCCGCATCTCGGCGACGGCGACTAGAAACGAGAGCGTCGATTCTGCACCCTGGTTCTCGTTCATTCGATCGATGTGAATGCCATCACGACATCCTCCGGTGGTGACGTCGCAGACTGGTGCATGCAGCGCGTTCTGTCCGAGGAACCACTCGAAGGCGCGCCTCGCGTGAGGGTTCCAACGTGCTTGCCCCGTGATGCGCTGCGCGTCGAGGCACGCCGAGACCATCGCGCACGCTTCTACAGGTTGCTGATCGAATGCCGCTCGCAATCCACCGCGCACGTGAAAGCCGTTCGAGCCGACTGGCGAAAATGTGCCATTTGGGGCGCAATATTGCGTGGCCAGCCACTCGAGCGTGCGCTCACCGACGTCTCGCATTTCTTGATTGCCCAGCCACGTCGCAGAGTGAAGGAGCGCCTGAGGCAAGCGTGCATTGCAGTAGGTCAGACGGTCTTCGAACCACGTCCAGTCGGGCGAATGCGAATGATGAAACCGCTCGAGCAGTTTGTCGGCCAAAGTGGCCCCCACTGACTCGACACTGGTGTGCCCCTGGAACGCGCGCAGGTACTCGTGGATGCCGAGCAGGGTGTATGCCCAGGCACGCGGGCTGGTCAGGTGCATCGCTGCAGGGAGCGCTGCGTGAAACAAATGCCCAGCCAATGTCTGACGACCCGGGTCTGTCGATCGACCCACCACCGTACCCAGCGCCCAGATCGCGCGCCCGTGACTGTCGTCTGACCCAGCCTCTGCGATCCACTTTCGCTCATAGGTCAAGAAGTTGTGAAAGCGTCCAGTCTTTTGGTCCAAGGCAAAGTTCACGAACGCCAGGTATCGAGTCGCGAGTGCGCGAACCACCTGGGGCGACTCGGTGCCTTCCTCCTCGACCAGAGTCATGAGCAGAAGCGCGCGTGCGTTGTCGTCGGTGCAGTACCCATCTTGGTAGCGGGGGATGTTGAATGTCGCGTGCTGCAACATCCCTGTCTCGTCGGTCATCACACGAACGTGGGAGAGGTCGACTTCCGGCGGCTCCGGCGGGCGCCTCGCGAGGGTCTTTGCTTGGAACACCGCCCGCAGATCGTCGTGGGCCGTGCGCGCGCGATCGAAGCTCGCCACATAAGCGCGTGCGACGATGGGCCAGCTCATTTTGAGGCCAAAAATAGCCGCGC
>JAYVXK010000770.1:0-4794 GCA_043785265.1 Myxococcales bacterium
CCGCGCGCTCGTAGATCGGACGCAGGATCTCCACGACCCGGGCTTTGTGCTCTGGGTGCGCGAGCAACTCTTCGAGCGCTTCTACGGCCTGAGTCGACGCAGTGTTTCCCGAGCTGAGCGGCAAGATTTCGACGACCGCTTGATACTCGTCGATCGCGCCGCCGGCGTCCGACAGGCGCTTGTGTAGCAACTGACCTAGGTCGAATCGGTAGCGCGCTTCGTCCTCTGGTAGGGCAGCTTGCTCTGCGCGGCGACGCGTGAGATCGGCTAGATCGCGCCACCGTTCGCGTCGAGCGTAGAGACGACCGAGCGCTTCGAGGGCATGCGGGTCGGAATCGTCGGTGTCGAGCGCGGCGCGGTAGGTCTCGATGGCCGCGTCATCATCGTGCAACTCGGCCTCTTCGAGCGCCGCGATGGTGTGCAAAGTGGTGAGGCGATCCGACGGCTCGTTCTTGAGTTCGAGCGCGTCGCGATACAGCTTCACGCGCTCGGCGTGACGTGACGTCTCACGAAGAAGACGGTCGATCGCTTCGAAAGCCGATCGCGCCTCTTCGGGCGCAAACGCATAGGCGCGTTGGTAAAACCTGAGGGCTCGATCGACGTTCTTCTGCTCCTCGAACAACTCGCCCGTGCGCGCTGCAAGCTTCGCAGTGGCGGGCTCGTCGCTCGTTACCTTCTCGAGTTCGGTCGCAAAAATCTCAGCGAGTCGGCCGCGGGCATTGGCGACGCGTGCAAGGCGCTCGAGTTCGGCCCAGGTGTCTTCGTCGGTCACGTCTTCAGCGAGCAACTTCGCGCACACTTCGACCGCTGCGTTGTAGTTCTCCTCTTGCTCTTCGTGGAGCTTCGCGAGTCGCTTCAACAGAGTGCGGCGCTCGTCGGGATCCTGGCTCGCGCTCAGCCTCGCCTGCAAACTATCCATCACTCGACGCCAATCGAGCCGCGCCAAGTACACGCTCTCGAGCATCTCTGCCGCGCGCGCCGCGTGAGTAGGTTCGGCCATCAGCCCCTCGAGCGCAGCGACCGTTGGCGCGTGTTGCTCCTCGAGCTTGAGCGCCGCCTCGTACGAGTCGAACGCCCGATCGGTGTCTCTCAATTGCACGTGATACACGCCGCCGAGTTTGGCGTGAGTCAGCGCCTTGGTTTCGGAATCGATCTCCATTCCGAGTTGGCGTTCGTAGAGTGCGACGAGATCGTCGTGACGATCCGTCTTGGCATAGAGCCGCTCGAGCGCATCGAAGGCAGCTGGGTCCGTTCCGATTTCGAGGATCTGTTCGTAGACCTCGATTGCGCTTCTTGGGTCGTTGGTGGTCTCGTCGGAGAGCTTGGCATCTTTGAAGAGAAACTCTTTGCGCTCGGCATCGGTCTCCGAGGCTTCTGCCCGTCGCTTGAGGACATCGTGCAGCGCAGGCCAGTCTTGCGCCTCGCGATACAACGTCTCGAGCGCTTCGAGCGCGCGTCGCTCATCAGCCCTAATTTGCAGCGCCTTCTCGTAATACTCGCGCGCGAGGCGCGGGTCCGACAGCTTCTCGCGAGCGAGAGTCGCCACCTTGATCAGCACCTCGAGCTGCATCGACTCGTCGAGCACTTCGGGCGCTACTGCACGCAGCAGCTCGACGAACTCGGTGTGTTTGCCCGCCGCGAGCGACAGGCGTTCTGCACGCTCCATCCACGGCCCCAGCTCCGCTTCGCCCGCCGATTCGCGCAACGCGCGTGCCGCATAACTGAATGCGCGGGCTGGATCGTTAAGCGACTGTTCGGCGACGATCACCGCTTGCGAGAGAACGGCGAGGCGCTCGTCCACCGAATCGGCAAACTCGACTTCGATGTCGAGCACGGCGAGCAGCTTCGCTTGCTCACTGTCTGCTTCGTACAGCGGACGCAGGATGCCTGCGGCCTCGCGTTTTGCGGTCTCGTCCTTGAGAAGATTTTCGAGTGCTTCGCGACTTGGACCGTGCGACGGATCCAACGTCAGCGCTTGTCGATAAGTCTCGAGCGCAGCCGGCAGGTCCTTGAGTCGCGACCGACGGACATCGCCAAGCTTCGCGAGCAACGCGAGACGATCGGTGGTGTCCTCTGCCATGCCGAGCTCAGCTTCGAGAGTCTCTGCGAGATCGTCCCAGCGGTCGGCGACTTCGTACAGGATCGCTAGCGCCGAAAGGAGCCCTCGTTCGGCGCCAAAGTCGTCCATCACGGCGCGATACGCCAAGATCGCTTCTGTCACGTCGCTGAGTTTGTCTGCGAGCGTTTGCGCGAGGCGCACCATGAGCGTCTTGCGAGCGTCGCGGTCCGTCGTCGCCTGTTCTCGCGCTCGCAACACTTCAGCGAGCGGTTTGTACTCGCCCGTTCGCTCGTAGAGTCGGTCCAGCGCTGCGAGCGCAGTCCCATCACTCGGGTCGTCGTCTACGCGCGCTCGCCAAGCTGCGATGGCGCCCTTGGGATCATCGAGCGACGTTTCGCACAGTTCGCCGAGCCGACCGTAGAGCTCACGCCGTGTTGCGACGTCGTCCTCGATCTTCACATGCATCCGCAACACTTCTGCCAACTCGCGAGACTTTCCGGCGGCAGCATGAATTCGCTCGAGCGAACGGACCGCGGGAAGCGCGAGCGCGGCGTCTTCAGGATCGAGATCGAGCACCTCGCGGTAAACAGCCTCTGCTTTGCCAGCGTCGCTCAAGAAGTCTTCATGGATTTTGGCAACCTCCATCAAGATCTCTGCGCGCGGTTGCGGCGTTCGGGCGTTTTTCGCCGAGGCCGTGAGCACGTCCGCGGCCTGCTGGTGAGAGCCAACCCGACGCGCGATGTCCAGCAAACGCGAGCGCGCGTTCACGTCGTCTGGAGCAATCGGAACGAGACGGGCGTACGTATCGAGCGCCGCGACGTCTTCGTTCAGGCGATCGTCTCTCAGCTCGGCGATGCGTCGAAGGAGGTCCGACTGCTCCTCGACTGTCCTTGCGGTCTCGAGGCGAACCTCCAGCACTCGCACGAGATCGCGCGACGAATCATTCGCAAGATACACGGCCTCGAGAATCGTCGCGGCTCTCGCGCGGTAGTCGGGCAGTGGCAGAATCTGCTCCACCAATTCGCGCGCATCTTTGGAAGTGGGCTCTGCTTCGAGCACCACGCCGAGTTGGTCGAGCGCGCGACCGTGATCCGCGAGCTTGGTTTGCAGCAACGCGCCGAGGCGAGAACGTAGCCCGAGCGCTTGAGCACCGAGGGCAGCTTCGATGCGTTTTTCGAGGAGCTTGGCCAAGTCCCCATAGCGCCCCTCGGACGAATAGAGCGAGTCGAGCGAACGCGTCGCCTGCTCGTGCCCCGAGTCGATCTCGATGATGCGCTCGTAGTAGTGGATGGCCTTGGCCTTGTCGCCGGTGATTTCTTCCGCGACGAGCGCGACCTCGCCTAGCAAATCAGCCTGTCGCGCTCCGTCCGAGGAGCCGACTGCGCGCTCGTACATCGCTTCGAGCTCAGGCCAACGTTCGAGCGAAGTGAGAATCTGCTTGAGTCGCGCGAACGCACGTTCATTTTTGGGATCGAGGACGAGCACGCGGTCCAAGTACGGTCGCGCGCTGTCAACGTCGCCGAGCTCGTCGTAAATCGCGGCCACCCGTTCGGCGAGGTCGACTTCGACGGCTTGAGGCAACCCACTCGGCCCCTCCAGCGGCAATGCACGCACGAGCGACTCGGCAAACGCTTGCGTGCGTCCGGTCCGCATCGCCAGCTGTGAGAGTTTGTCCCAGACGGTGATCTGCGACGAGAACTCGTTGGTCGCGCGAACGAGCACGTCGAACGCCGCGTCTGCCGCACCCAGACTCTCGTGAATGGCGGCGAGCTTCATGTAGAGATCGACGCGATCTTCTTTGGCCGCAGTCGTCGCGATCAGCACTTCGATGATCTCGGCTTGGCGCTTCGGATTGCGAGTCTCCGAATAATGCTGCTCGAGCAAGATCGCCGCTTTTGCCCGAGTTTCTGGCCGGGCCAGCAAATCCTCGAGAACGACAATGGCGCCAGGATCGTGCGGCGACAAGTCCAACGCGCTTTTGATCGCCGCCAATGCATCATTGGGTCGCTTGAGCGATCCAGCGTAGAGCTTTGCGAGCTCGACTTCTCGACTCGCGCGCTCTTTGCCTTCGCGCTGATCGCGATCACGTTCGAGTAGACTCGCGGCTTCTTCTGCGTCGCCGGTGCCCTGCAAAAGTCGCGAAAGTGAACGGAGGGCGCGACCGTGCTGCGGAACGAGCTCCAAGATACGCCGGTATAGTTGCGCGGCTTGTGCGGGGGCACCGAGCGCTTCTTCTTCGAGGGTCGCCCACTCTTCGAGGAGCTCAAGTTTGCGGGCGGTCTTTGCCGCGAGGACTCGTTGCTCGAACAACCAGCGCAAGTCGTCGTGGCGATCCGCGGATCGCAAAATGCGGTCGAGCGTTGCCACTGCGACCTCGTCGGTCACGTCTTGCTCGACGAGCGCCTTGTAAGTCGCGACGGCTTCGTCGATGCGTCCCAGTTGCGTGGCGTAAGTCTCGGCCATTTTGGCTTGGACCAATCGCTTCTCGTTGGCGTTCACCTTCTTCTGTTCGAGTCGTGTCTCGAGCGCCTGCGTGAACGCGACCCACTCACCGCTGTCGATCGCCGCGCGCTCGAACTTCTCGAGCGCACCGTCACGCCCAGGCGCTACTTCGTAGGCGCGACGCGAATATTGGAAAGACGCAGCGCGATCGGATTGAGCCCTAAAAAATGGGCATGCGCGCTGAGCGCGCCGGACAGAACGACCTCGCGCGAACAAGGGAAGCACCAGGACGA